>NZ_CAKVMR010000003.1 GCF_934772795.1 uncultured Holdemanella sp. | reverse complement strand
CACATTATTATCACTTGCAATTCTTTTCGCTTTTTTCACTGATTCTGCTGAAAAAACCTCATATCCGGATTTTTTCAATGAAAATGTAATTCCACGATTTAAATTTTCATCATCTTCAACCACGAGTATACCAGGCATAGCATATGCACCTCTCTTTATTAACTATATATATATATATCAGCTGGAAGATGAACTTCCATATTTTATCCCTCAACTTCCGATTTATCTTTTTCTTCGTAAATAAATCATATTTTTAGACTTAAATCACTAAGATTCCAGCCATCTCTAAAATGACACAAAGAATAAATAAAATGACAATTAATAATACAGGTGAAAAGCCTTTTTTTAGTATCTTTGTACAACCAAAGAATACACATAAAGAAAGAACTCCAGGTAATACCATGTCTAAATCGGATTGAATGTTTACTACATTGATTGAGACAAATCTTTGTACTAAGATTCCAACCACAAACATTCCAAGCATACTTGCAGCTAATGTTACATTCTTTAAGAATGTATCGGATAAGTCTGTAATCAACTTAGTACCTTTTTTATAGCCAAGCTCTTGTGTGATCCATAAAAAGCCAAAGCGTAACACATTCCATGCCACAAAGAAGAAAATTGGACCTAATATATTTTGCGATAACGCAAGAGATGCACCAACAGCTGCAAGAATGGGACGCATAGTAAACCAGAATACTGGATCACCTACTCCTGCCAATGGTCCCATTAAACCAATCTTTACATCTTGAATGGATGTATCTGAAATATTGGAACCTTTTGCCTTTTCTTCTTCCATCGCCAAAACAATACCAACGATTGGAGCTGATACATATGGGTGTGTATTATAAAACTTTAAATGACGTTCTACAGCCAAATCATAATCTTCTTTACTAGGATATAATTCTTTTAATGCCGGAAGCAAGCCGTAGCACCATCCACCATTTTGCATACGTTCAAAGTTCCATGAACCTTGTAAATATTGATGGTTTAAACAAACCTTTAATCTTGTACTCTTCTTCATATAAACCACCTACTCATAATCGTTTAAGATATCCCCTAATGGATCATCACTAGAAGCACTTTCCTTTTGCTTATTATTATTCAACAACATATATAGCCAAACTAAGCCACCACCAATAAAGCATAAAGATATTAAAGATAAGTTTGTCATACATGCCAAGCCAAAACCAATCATAAAGAATGGATATGTAAATTTAGATCCTAATACATTCGCTACAATCGCAAATCCAACTACACAAACGACGCCTGAGCCAATCAATAAGCCTTTATAAACACTTAATGGAATCATTTCCAAGATTGAACAAATTACAGATGATGGAATCAATAATAATACAACCGTCGGAATCAAAACACGAATACCTTGCATACAAATGCCAACCCATTGATAGTATGAAACTTTTTTTGTCTCATCCATCTTGTGCACAAGTTTAATTGCTAAATTACGACATACCTTTGTCAAAGATAAACCCACTAATGATAATGGAATTGCCAGCGCAATACTGATCGCAATCACAAATCTTGCTTCAATTGCGCTATTTAATCCATGAACCATCAATATAGATGAAATCACACTCGCTAAACATACATCAGGAGCCACGGCTGCACCAATGTTGGCCCAACCTAAGGCAATCAATTGTAAAGATCCACCTAATAATAATCCTTCTGTTAAATGGTTTGTCACTAAACCAATTAGAGTACAGGCAACAATGGGTTGATGAAACTCAAACTCATCCAAGATGCCTTCAATACCTGCGACAAATGCCACAAGTAAAACTAAAATAGTCTGCATATCTCTCCCTCATTTCTTTTTGATTTTTTTAAAATCTTTTGAATTTAAAAAATAATACAAGATAAATGCCCATACAAGAAGGAGTACCGCACCCAATGATATAAACGTCTTATAATAAGAATATCCAAAAATAGCTCCTACGCTTAAAATCAGGCCAACAAATACATAGGATACAAATTCCTGGATTACATCATAGATTTCTTGAAAACTATATTGATTATGTGTAGCTTCATTTTCCTGTAGTCCATCATATATACCTTGTGCAATATCTTTTAAAAATCTTTTCATAAGTATAATATACCACAAGAAAAGGCTTTCCCATCAGGAAAAGCCAAGATTATTTATTATTCATCATCTTAAGTGCAATTCTAAGAACACAAATGCCCATCACCACAATCACAATTGAGTTTAATAACCAAGTGTTGATTGTACTCGGTATTTTATAAATAAAAACGGTACATGCGCAAAGTAGTAAAATTAATAATTCTACAACTGAATTTTTAATCATAGTCATATCTGTACCTCCTTTACATTTTTAGTATAAAACACTTTAAATAAAGTACAATATGACTAGATACGATTGAACAGACATTTATCCAACGCTTAATTTATCCTTAATCTATGTTAATTTTAATTTACATAAGATTCAATTTCTCATTTGCAACTTCTGATAAAGAGGATTATGATTAAAGTAACTAACCATATAGAAACGGAGTTAATTATGATCAACATACCCGAGATACTGGTGGCAAACGGGACTGGAGCATTTTTAGTACTCTTTTTACTTTTATATCGAATTCGTGTTGCACAAACGAATCAGTTTGACGAAAAAGCATACAACTTTATGCTGATAATCACCTTTGTTGCCACAATCAATGAAACGCTTAGTTTTATCATTGAAGCACGCCCAGGTTTTATCTTTTATATTCTGCAATATCTCACAAATACAATAGCTTCAGCTATCTCAGGCATCATCGGATTTTGTTGGTGTCTATTCGTGGAATATCATATTCATAGAAATTTTGAGCGTATCAAGAAGAAATCAAGACGCTTAGCCATTCCATTGATGATGGCCACGATCTTGATCATTATCAATTTATTTGGCAACGGCATCATCTTTGATATTTCAAAAGAAAACATATATACCCGTGGCCCAATGAACTTTATTTTGTATATCATTGTCTTTATTTATTATATTGAAAGTATATATACGGTTCAAAAAGCTAAAAACGATTCTACTTTAGTCGAATTCTTTCCTATATATTACTTTATCATTCCTTGTATGATTGGCACCATGATTCAAGGTTTCTTCTTTGGGATTAGTACAATTTGGCTATGTGTTGCGATCGCATTTATCTTAGTTTATATTGAAATTCAAATATCCATCTCCTATATTGATGATTTGTCTGGACTTTACAATCGAAAATACATGAATCATTATTTAAACAAGCTACAAAACAATAAAACGAAACATGTATACGGATTCTTGATGGATATCAATGAATTTAAAGCCATCAATGATACCTATGGACATTTAAAAGGCGATCATGCCCTCATACAGTTTGGTAAAATTCTACAACATTCAATCGATAAAGATTCAGTCGCCATTCGTATGGGTGGTGATGAATTTGTGGTCTTCGCAAAACTACAGTCCGATACAGAAGCTGTGAAATTGAAAAAGCGAATCGAATACAATGTTCGTCAATTCAATATCCATTCTAAAGAACCATTCCATTTATCATTCTCGATTGGAATCGCAAAATACAACGGAAAAAACATCGATACATTCTTATCCGCAATGGATGATTCTATGTATGAAGCTAAAAACATGCATCGTTTGATGCAATAATCAAGGCGAGCAATCGCCTTTTTATTTTGCACAAAAAAAGGATGAGATTTTATTTACTCATCCAATTTATCAATCACTTTTTTTATGTAGTAGGTTCTTAATAAGCCAAAGATCAAGATCACGATTCCAATAATAGAAATCGCTTTTTCTTGATACAACAAGCCAAACACAAAGACGACAATGCCAAGTCCAGCAAGCTGTAATTGTTTAAAAACAACCTTTTGTTTATCATTCATTAGCGAACAGTTACGCCATTAGGCATTTCTTTTGCGACTGTGACAAATGACAAGTCTTTCTCATCTGTAGCACACAAAATCATACCATTTGATTCTACACCACGTAATTTAACTGGTTTTAAGTTTGTCACAACAACAACCTGTTTTCCAATCAATTCTTCTGGTTTGTAGTGTTTCGCAATACCACTCACGATTTGACGAACTTCACCACCCAAATCAACTTGTTCAACCAATAAGCGATCTGCCTTTGGATGTGGTTCACACTTCACGATCGTACCTACTTTGAATTGTAGTTTCGCAAAATCATCAATTGTGACTTCTTCTACTTTTTCTTCTTTTTTAGGTGCTTCTTTTTTAGCTGCCTCTTTTTCTTTATTGAATTCTTCCATGAATTTCTTTTCATCGATACGCGCAAACAATGGTTCACACTTTTCAACGACATGAATATCTGTTTCTAAGTTTCCAAAAGATTCACAAGAATCTAAATCCGTTACTTTTGTATTTAAATATGCGAACATCTTATCTGCAGTTTCAGGTAAGAATGAGTGCAACAATACAGCTGAAATACGAATAGATTCTAATAAGTTATATAAAACTGTAGCTAAACGATCTTGTTTTGTTTCATCCTTCGCAAGTACCCAAGGCATTGTTTCATCAATATACTTATTTGTACGACGAAGCAATGTGAATACTTCATCTAATGCATCACCAACACGAAGTTCTTCCATCTTAGCTTCAACTTTCTTCTTCGTTTCTAAAGCACAAGCTTTTAATTCTTCATCCACTGGTTCACATACATTTGGATTTGTGACTAAACCACCAAAGTATTTATTTGACATCGCAATTGTACGAGATACTAAGTTTCCTAAAATGTTTGCCAAGTCTGAATTGATTCTTTCAATCATCAATTCCCAAGTAATCGTTCCATCTTGTGCAAATGGCATTTCGTGTAAACAATAGTAACGAACAGCATCTACACCAAAGTGAGCTACTAAATCTTCGGCATAAATCACATTCCCTTTTGATTTAGACATTTTGTCACTTCCAGTAAGTAACCATGGATGACCAAATACTTTCTTAGGTAAAGGTAAATCCAAAGCCATTAAAATAATTGGCCAATAGATTGTGTGGAAACGCAAAATATCTTTACCAATAATGTGAGTAGCTGGCCAATATTTTTTAAACTTTTCATCACTTTCACCATTGGCATGATAGCCAAGTGTAGTGATATAGTTGCTTAATGCATCAATCCAAACGTATACAACGTGTTTTGGATCAAAGTCAACAGGAACTCCCCATGTAAATGATGTACGAGATACACAAAGATCTTGTAATCCTGGACGCAAGAAGTTATTCAGCATTTCATTCTTACGAGATTCTGGTTGAATGAAATCAGGATGATCTTCAATATATTTGATCAAGCGATCTGCATACTTTTGCATATTAAAGAAGTAAGCTTCTTCTTTCGCCTTCTTAACTGGACGACCACAATCTGGGCAACATCCATCTACCAATTGAGATTCTGTCCAGAATGATTCACAAGGCGTACAATACCATCCTTCATAAGTTCCTTTATAGATATCGCCTTGATCATATAAACGTTTAAAAATGCTTTGTACTTCTTTTACATGATAATCATCTGTAGTACGTACAAAATAATCATAGCTTGTGTTCATTAAATCCCAGTTTGATTTAATTTGAGCAGCCACACCATCTACGAATTCTTGTGGACTTACACCTGCGGCTTTTGCCTTTTCTTCAATTTTTACACCATGCTCATCTGTACCTGTTTGAAAGAATACATCGTATCCTTGTGCTCTTTTAAAACGAGCAATCGCATCCGACAAGATAATTTCATATGTATTCCCAATGTGAGGTCTACCTGATGTATACGCAATGGCCGTTGTTAAATAAAATGGTTCTTTCTTTTGTGTCATCTTCATTTCCTCCTATCCTACAAATTAAAAAAGCCTTCATCCAAGGACGAAAGCTTCGTGGTACCACCTTAGTTTGTGTTTTCACACCTCAAGCTGTTAACGCCAGCATACGTCTTTACCTACCTATCGATAAAGAAGCTCCAAGACCATCTTCTCTATATATTGTACGCAGATTCACACCAAACCATCCGCTCTCTTTAGTACGCCATATAAATACTCTTCTTTTCTAAGCTTATTGACTTGTTTATTATACGCTATAAAACGTATTTTGAGCAAATTTATTTCGCAGCTTTTGTCAAAATTTTTACCAACGGCAAAGCCTTTTCAGGACAATTTGAAACACCCATATGGTATTTTGGCTTAGTAGGACCATGATAATCACTACCACAAGATACGAATAATTTACGCTTTTGAACAATTTTTAATGCCGCCGCAATGGTTTGTTCATGAATATCATTAGAGAAACATTCCACTCCATCCATGCCTAAATCCACAATTTCTTCTAGAACATCATCTGAAATATAGTCTAAGTGCCAGCTTGATAAAATCGCAATACCTCCAGCACTGTGGATCGCATCAATCACCGCTTTCGCATCCGGATAGTTAGCCTTTACATAACAAGGTCCATTCTTTCCAAATACATCCGTTTCAAAACGAGACATCGCAACACTCTCACTTTCACAGCTATCAATATACTTCTTCACAAAAGGCAATAAACGCGTTCTTTCGTTATGGAACACCATCTTTGTGATTTCAGCTGGTGTAATCGTTTGGAAACGAGAATTTGAAATTAATGAATCTACATCAATACGAATGCCTGAGTAATTTTCGAATTTTTCAACACGCTCCATTGATAAATCTTTTTCACGCTTTAAAGAATTTTGTTCTAACACTTCAAACACTTCATTCGTCCAGTCAATATAATAACCTAGAATACGTACTCGCATTCTTTTATATTGTGCATCCACTTCCACGCCTGGAATATATTGAATGTTGTACAAATTTGAAAAACGAACCGCTGCCGCATTCGCTCTTGCACAGTTATGGTCTGTGATTGAGATAACTTCCAAGTGATTTTCTTTGGCTTGTTTGAATAATTCTTCTACATCATAATAACCATCATCGCTGTAGTTTGAACGAATATGTAAATCGATTGGTGTTACAACCAATTCTTCTTTTACTAAAGCTGGTTCTACTTTTGTTTCAAAACGAATTTCCTGATCGGGTTCATTCACTGGAACCAAACCAAAAATCAAATCAAATAGAGTTTGTTGGTTTGGCGTGATCAAGACAACAATACCATTGATGAGCCACCATAAGATGACGCCTGGCACTTGAAAGAAGAATCCTAAAATCATCAAGGGAAGACCAAATCCCAATGCTTGTCGTAAAATCAAATTGATTGGCATTGCCTCTTTTTTGTTTCTACGAACCAATTTCAAATCCATAATGGCATATCCAAATGACTGCCCATTTGTTCGTGCTGTAAAAAACGCAAGCAATAATACGCTAGATACAAACAACAAGGCAAACATTAAATAGAATAATAAATCAAAGAAGTGCGGTGGAATCAATCCACACATAATTAATAAAAACTCAAGAACCCATATATAAACAGGCAACAAACAAATGTTGACATCCATCAAAAACGCAAAGAAGTGATTTTGGTAATCTCTTAGATTTCGCTTTAATGGAGTAGCATATTTATATCCGCCTGCACGATACAATTTCGATTTTTTTTGAAAGTATGCTAGAGTTAGATCTTTAAAATTGTATTTCTGTTGTTTCATAAAATCATAAGCCTTTCTTTCGTTATTATAACAATTTTTGGACATGAAAAAAAGGGCCATAGCCCTTAATCTTGTTTTCTTAAACGTTTTAGTGCAAATGTTAATGCCCCCAAAGACATCATACATAACCATGAATAGATCGATACATTTGTGTTTGTTGATGTGTTTACAGGTGTATACTTTCCTGCACTCATACTAAATTTTTGTGCTTCCTGCAATAAACGTTGATATTTTTTACCAACCTTATTCACTAATTCTGCATTGACTGCATTTTTATCCGCTGTAGATAATTTTACCCAGCTAGGCATCGCAGAAAGGATCTTTTGATAATTCAAATTATTAGCACTTGTAAAGATATTTCCACTTGCACTCGTTAAATATGTCTTAATGAAATTATCCGCTGCCGTACTTGTAACCTCTTGTTTGACTACAGTTTCTACTTTTGCAGCTTCCACATTTTTTGTTTCTACAGTTGGAACCACAACTTGAGGCTGTTCTTGTACAATTGGTGTTTGTGCTAGTAATTCATTGCTTGCTTCTACTTTTGGTGCAACCTTTTCTTCTAAAGTAACCACCTTGTATACAAAGTTTGAATTATCTTCTAAATACGCATTTAAATGCGCTAATGTCTCATCTATCTTTTCTTGTGTTGACTCATCATTTGAAAGTACAAGACTACAAGCATCCAATTCTTTCTTGAAGTTATTATAAGACTCTTCTTCAAGCATGTCCTTATCCGATTCTAAGACTTCACTGGCTTCCTGTACTGTTTCATTCAACTTAGAAAAATCCGCTTTTTTAACTAAAGAAGTAGCTGCCGCATTTAAAGCAGACTGTGCCTTTGTGATATCTTCAACAGTACTTGCACCATTCTCTAATACCTTTTTAGCTTCATTCAAACTTGTTTCATATGCAGTATAGCTACGAGTCGTATAGCTATCTTTACCATATGTACTTGATTGATCTACGATAGCTTTTAAACCAGAAATATTGATCAATGCTTTTTTTGCACCATCTAACTTAGACAATTCTAACGTTAATTGTTCTAAAGTTGAAGTTGTAGATCCAAGCAATTGACTTGATTCATCCATCACTGTTTTTAAAGTGGCATAGCTATTTGCAGTAAAGATTGTAGAATCTAAACTTTGTGCATCCTTTAAAGATGAATCCAATGCGTTTTTAGCGTTTATGATCAACGTATTTGCCTCAGCTACAATAATATCATATGCACTTAAATTACATCCTTCAGCTTTTTTCATACCTGTTTTACTATATGCATCTTCATAAGCTTTTTTGATTTGATCCTGGTTTTCTTTAGTCAAGACTTTAAACAATTGATCTCCTGCTAATACGAAAGAATAATTCTTTTCATCCACCTTAGTGATCAATGTATATTTTTCTACATCTTTATTTGTACTATCTTTAACAATTTCTTTTGTACTCAAATATTGTTTGATAAAATCATCGGCAGTAATTGTCTGTTGGGCTTTTTCTTCTAATTTTACTGGCTGTACTTGTTTGGCAAGCACATCCATATTTGGATTTGAAGCCACACAAACTGCTACAGCACTTGCGACACAATAAACTTTTGCTTTATTCACGACAAACCCTCCATTCCATTTCACTATTTTACTCCCAAAATATCAATTGGTCTAGTCCCAATATTCCACAACAAACTTTCGCGCCCATGCATCCGTTGCTTCTAATTGTTCAATTGTAGGGTTTTCAATATATTCTGCCTGCTTACAAGCTTGTTCAATACTTTCTTCAATTTGTAGAAATGAAATCTTTTTATCTAAGAAAAGCTGTACCGCCTGTTCATCCGCTCCATTAAATACAGCACCTAGATTTCCTTCTTTTTTACCAATGGAATATGCTAACTTCAACATCGGATAACGAACATAATCCATTTCTTTAAAGTTCAAATCCATTGTTTTTGTCATATCCAAAGGATGATCCTCCTTTAATACCGGACGATCAGGATAACATAACGCATATTGAATTGGTAAACGCATATCAGCAGATCCAAGTTGTGCAATAATTGCGTTGTCATTGTATTCAACCATAGAATGCACAATGCTTTGACGGTGCAATACCGTATCAATTTTTTCATAAGGCAAATCAAATAAATAGTGTGCCTCAATCACTTCAAAACCTTTATTCACCATAGTCGCACTATCCACAGTGATTCGTTTTCCCATATTCCAGTTTGGATGTTTTAAAGTCTGTTCTACTGTTACATCACTTAACTCATCCCTTGTCTTATCTCTAAAACTACCACCACTTGCCGTAATAATTAAGCGCTTCACATCAACACTTTGATTTCCCTGCAAAGATTGGAAGATGGCAGAGTGTTCTGAATCAATTGGATATAGTTTGGTGTTTGTTTCCTGCAATGTCTGACGCACCAAAACACCACCCGCAACCAAGCTTTCTTTATTGGCCAATGCCACATCGATCCCTTTCTTTAAGGATGTAAGTGTCGGTTTTAAACCTCTAAATCCAACAACAGCATTCACCAACAAATCGTATTCACAGTTTTCAATACATTGAACCATGGCTTCATCACCACTATACACAGTAACGCCACTTAATTCTTTAGCCTTAGAAACATCTGAAATACCAGCCACCTGAATGGTTGGATGTTTATCAATGATTTTCTGCATTACATCTGCTTGATGTCCAGCCGCAATACCAACTAGACAAAATTGGTCTGGATGTTGTTCAATCACATCCACTGTTTGTAAACCGATAGAGCCTGTAGCTCCTAATAATAATATTCTTTTCATAATTCATCACCTGTACTTATAATTTTAACACAATACAGATAGAATTGTGGTTAAATAATCATAAGGAGGTACCTTATGAAAGTCATCGATTTAACACATACCATTTCAGAAGATATGCCAGTTTATCCGGGTACAGAAAAACCTAAACTCACTACAGTCAATACGTATTCAAAAGATGGATTTAAAGAAACATGCATCCAAATTTGTTCTCATGTCGGAACGCATATGGATCCACCAGCCCATATTTATGAAAATCGCACCACATTGGATCAATTTTCACCAGAACAATTCATCGGTAAAGCTTTAGTTGTAGATTGTAGAGATTTAAAGGAAGGACAAGCCATCACAACCGATAAAATCAATATGGTTAAAGCCAAATCGGCCGATTTTCTCCTCTTTAATCTTGGTTGGGACAAACGTTGGAAGAAAGACACTTATTTTAATGACTATCCTTGTATTGATGAAGAAGTATTAGAATTCATACTTCAAGGAAATTTTAAAGGTATTGGCTTTGATGTGATCGGATTGGATCCCATACATGATGAAAATTTGACTCGACACAAAGCATTATTTAAAGATACAGATATTGTGAATATCGAAAACCTTGCTAACTTAGATCAATGTGGAGAGGATTTGTTTTGGTTTAGTTGTTTCCCACTTAAAATCAAAGATAGCGATGGCTCACCAATACGAGCAATTGCCTGGAATGAATAAAGACCGGATTACCGGTCTTTTAATTTCTTCTTTTCATTATATAGTTGTTTATCCGCTTCAATAAACCAATCACTCCATTTATGTATACCCTTATGATATGGTGCGCAACCAATACTCACATCTAGATCAAATGGAAAAGCTAATTTTTGAATCGAATCATGAATTCTTTGGCATAAACCTTCTACATCATTCCCCTTATAGACAATCACAAATTCATCCCCACCATAACGAGCAATAAAATCACTCTTTTCAATGCAGGATTCTTTTAAACAATTCGCAATGGATTTTAGTGCTAAGTCACCTTGAGCATGTCCATGCTCATCGTTGATCTTTTTGAATCGATTCACATCCAGCACCAACAAATGCATATTTACATCTTGACTTCTTACACATTCAAACAAATGCTGTTCCATACGATTGCGGTTGTTTAATTGGGTTAATGGGTCAATAGAAATCATTTGTTCTTCTAAACTAATGTATACGATCAATATACTAAGACTGGTTCCTACGCAGAAAATAGGAATATCACGGAAAAAATCTTGCATTGTGCCAATCAACAATAGTGACACCATATAAATGCCTAATATCTGATTCGATTTCTTTTGTTGATAATTCTTAGCCCTATGACTATAAATATAAGCTTGATAAGCTCCAACCATAAAATAGAGATCGTTTATAAATACATACAAAATATAGAGTGGTCCTTCTCGAAAATTTCCATATGAATCGATTTGAAATAAACAGCCATTCAATGTATTCACAAGTAAAAGGACAACGCTTGCGACCACAGGAATCATTGCGAATAACGTTTGCGATTTCTTTGCATAATGAATATCAAGCATTGTCTGAATATAGTTAAACCATGCAAGTGTACATAACGAAAAGAACAGGAAGCACATTTCATTTAGAAATAGGTCCTGACTATTTGTCGTCATTCGGACTAAATCGGTTTGAAAATATAATATATGTAAAATGACAACAGCTAAAAAGCTGACTTTTTGAGTATTTTTCATCATAGAACGATAGGTTTTAAATCCTAAAATCAGCATGATAGCTACACATATATAATAGATTTCCGCAAAAAGAATTTCGTTCATACAACAATTCTATCACGAAAAAAAGATCATATCACCTTTGTTCGGTAAATATGATCTGTTTTTTGAATTAATCTTCAAATGACAATGGTTTTAAATCCCAGATTTCTTTAGCATATTCGCTAATTGTACGGTCACTTGAGAAGTATCCTGATTTGGCGATGTTGACTAACATTGTCTTAGCCCAGCGACTCTTGTCCATGTAACGTGCTTGTACTTTTTCTTGAGCATATACATAAGCATCAAAGTCAGCTAATACAAAGAATTCATCATTACGCATCATTAAGTCGTTGTCGATCAACTTGAATTCGTTTGGATCATTTGACCATGTGCAATTCTTAAGTGAATCAACCACCATACGAATGTTGTAGCTTTTGTTATATAAGTTCCATGCATTATATGAGTTTTCATGACGAAGTTCATTGATGTCTTCTACATGTAAACCAAAGATTTCAGCATTTTCGTATCCAACACGCTCAACGATTTCAACGTTAGCTCCATCAAGAGTACCAAGAGTGATTGCGCCATTCATCATGTACTTCATGTTTCCTGTACCACTTGCTTCTTTACCTGCTGTAGAAATTTGTTCAGAAACATCGGCCGCATTTAATAAGATTTCAGCAATAGATACTGAGTAGTTAGGAATGAAGACAACCTTCATATATTTAGAGATTTCTGGATCATTATTCACAACACCTGCAACCATGTTGATCAATTTAATGATTTCCTTCGCTAAATCATAACTTGCTGCTGCTTTTGCAGAATAGAAGAATGTACGAGGGTAAATTCTAAATGAAGGATCCTGTTTCATTCTTAAGTATAAATACATAACGTGGAAGATATTTAATAATTGACGTTTGTATGCGTGAAGACGTTTAGCTTGGCAATCAAAGATGGAATTCACATCAATATCAATACCTAAGTTTTCTTTTACATAGGCAGCCAAAATCTTTTTACGTTCTAATTTCACATCCATGAATTTAGCTTGTAAATCTTCTTCTTCAACGTGTGCCATTAAATCTTCTAATTTTTCTGGATTTGTCTTGAACTCATCTCCAATTGTTTCTTCTAATAATTGAGTCAATTGAGGGTTTGAGAACAATAACCATCTACGGTGTGTAATACCATTTGTCTTATTGTTGAATTTATTTGGATAAATTGTCACAAAATCTTTGAATACATCATTTACTAAGATTTCAGAGTGAAGTTTCGCAACACCGTTTACACTGTGAGAACCCACAACAGCCAAGTTAGCCATGTGTACTTGTCCTTCTTTAAGAATAGAAACATTGTTGAAGATTCCACATAATCCTCTGTGATCTACGTCATATTTGAAACGACGGTTGATTTCTTCAATGATCATGTATAGACGTGGCAACAATGAACGAACCATGTCTTGAGACCATTTTTCAAGTGCCTCTGCCATAACTGTGTGGTTTGTATACGCAACAGTCTTAGTTACGATATTCCAAGCATCATCCCAGTCATAGAAGTAATCATCCAATAATACACGCATTAATTCAGGAATAACTAAAACAGGGTGTGTATCGTTTAACTGAATCGCAACTTTATCACCTAAATTATCTAGGCTTGGATATACACGTAAGTGTGAACGAATAATTTGATCAATTCCAGCACATACGAAGAAATATTCTTGTGTTAAACGCAAACGTTTTCCTTCGATTGTTGAATCATCAGGATATACGTTAGCTGTAATAGCTGTTACTTGATTTAAGTATTCATTTAATCCACCTGAGTTTACAGAATCTTCATCAACTTCTGCATCCCATAAACGAAGTGTATTTGTAGTTGTTGTATGATATCCAACGATTGGTTCATCATAAGGTACGGCACGTACTACAAAGTCTGGATGATGTTGTGCATGGAATTTTCCATATCCATCCATATATCCATCTACGTAACCACCAAATTTAACTTTTACGGCATGTTGAGGTTTCCATACTTCCCAAACATTACCATTCTTTAACCAGCAGTCTGGTAATTCAACCTGTTGGTTATTTTCAATTTTTTGTTTGAATAAACCATAACGGTAACGAATACAGTTACCATGTCCTGGTAAGTCAAGAGATGCTAATGAATCCATGAAACATGCGGCAAGTCTTCCTAAACCACCATTTCCTAATCCTGCATCACTTTCAATGTTTTCCATGTCATTGATGTCCATACCCAAATCTTTTAAACCATCTTTAACAATATCATAAATATTTAAGTTCATTAGGTTACTTGTCATTAAACGACCCATCAAGAATTCCATAGAAAAATAATAAAGCTGTTTTGATTCTGTTTTCTTGATCGCATTTTTAGTTTCTCTCCAATGCTCTCCGGCAAAATCACGAATCATGTTACCAAGGACAATATATCTCTCTTCAGGATATGTATCTTCAAAATCACGTCCATAGGCATCAGAAACAGCTTCTTTAAAGCTTTCTTTAAAACTATCTTTAGACTCAAATAGATGTGGCATAATCTAAATCTCCTTCCAACACTTTTACATTATACCTTTATTTCAAGCCATTTTTCAACTTTATCCCACTTTAAAAACATCAAAATCCCAAAAATAGCCAACAGTTTTATGGGTTTTGATGTATTCATCACCCAAAAGGCGACGAATTGAGGCGATATGAACCGTCAAAGTGTTATCCAAAATTTCGTGATGATACGCCTGTTCCAAGTAAAAAACCAACGCCGATCTTGATACTGTTTTGTGAGGAACGTCCATCAGTGTTGAAATAATGGTAAAACTTGCCTTAGGAATAAAGATCTTTTCTTTACCCTTTTGGATAATGTTAGAATCCATATCAATCAATAGATTTCCTGTTCTATATAACCCCTTTTTCTTTCGAACATTTTCAATAGACATTGAAATCAATCCGTTACTGTAATTTCTCACTTCATCATTCACTTTTAAGTTTTGGCATAACATAGCTGGTGTTTTGTAGTAAACCTGCCCGTTTTCTTCAATACGATCCACAGGATATCCATTATCGACTAACTCTTCGAGCAGTTCTAAATCGACCTCCGTAATCAATTTACAAAACTTCATATGTATACTTTTCTCCTTTAACTAACCATTTCACATTTGGCTCGTATCAATAGTATCCCATATCTATGTGAATTTAACATTAAAAACTAACTTTTTGTTAATTTGTGCAAACTTTCGATTAATTTGTACAAATAAATAGTACCTTTTTATGATTTTTCACTCAAATTTCTCTATTTTACCGAAACATTTAATGTTTGAATCTATAATCATTCCACCCTCTTCATAGATGCCATACACAGGAATTTGTTTTTCAGAATTCACCTTTTCAATACTTTGCATCTGTACTTTACTTCTTCTAAAATGAGGTTCAATCGCAAAACCAGATAAACAGCCTAAACCGGTCTGATATGAAAATTCTGGATAATCCTCATCTGGACTTATGTGATAAGAATCAAGCTGAATCATGGCTCCTGCACTATATCCAATCATAATTCCCTTATAATTTTTAATCAGCTTCTTTAATTTCTTTTCTTTAATTCGCTTCATCATCAGATCTGGAGCTCCACCCGTCAACATCAAAACAGAACTATTTAAAATCTTTTTCTTCATTTCATCCATCGAATCTTTAAAGTAATTGACCCATACAATTTGTTCCTTACCAATTCCATACTTGTAGAACACATCTTGATTAGAGCGATACCATATGCCTTGTCCAGGCGCATATTGTTTATTCCAATCCAATTCATTTTTTGTATCATCAAAAAAGCTAAATGGAAGGATACAAACACGATCATTTTTAGATATATACGATTTTAAATTCATATAGATCCACTTTTCATCGATTGTAGTGTTGCGCGCAAAATGCAAAAATGTTGCAAATAAAATGCAAAAAATAGGTTTAAAAAAAAGACATTTTAAACGGCTTTTAAACGCCAAATAAATGTCCTTTTTTAATGCTTATTTTCTGTTTCTTATTTTGATTAAATCACACACTTCACAATTCAAAACTGAGCATATTTTTTCAATATGTTCTAGACTGATTCTATCCACCATTTCCCAATATATTTCATTAATCGTGTTAGGTCTAATACCAGTCTTTCTAGCAAGTTCTGCCTGAGTCATTTTCTTATTTCCTAATAGCTCAGACAGGTATATTTTAATCGCCATAGCAACGCCCCTTTAAGTGAATTTTATCACCCCAAACATTGCTATAACATTATTGATATTTTATATCGTATTTTGATATTTTACTTGTAATTTCTTATAATCAATTCTTTATATCTAGAATCGCCATCTTTAACAAGATTGTTATTTCTTTCAACCTCTTCTATATAAAAGTCTGAATACAACTCTCTTATGAATGCACAATCATTATAGGAAAGAATAAACCTACCTTTTATATCTCTTAGAATATCTCTTAATTTAATATGATCTTCTTCGTCAAACAAGTTACCATAATATTTTTCAGTCTTATAATATGGTGGATCTAAATAAAACAGAGCATTGTTTCTATCATATACTTTAATAAGATTATCATAGCTTTTATTTTCTATGACAACTCTATTTAAACGTTTACTGATTTCAGGAAGCATATTCACCGAATACGATATATTTTTAGCGTTTGTTCCATATGTTTTTCCGTCAGCCCCAAAAGATACCTTTATTAAATATAGAAAGCGTGCTGCTCTTTGAATATCAGTTAATCCATTGATATTCATTTGTTCTTTATAGTTAATAAAAATCTCTCTAGAATTTAATAAGAATTCGCATTCTCTTTGGACTTCCTGAGCGTGGTATTTAACGCATCTATATAGGTTAACTAAATCACCATTTAGATCGTTATACACCTCTAATTGCTTACCGTATTGTTCTTTTGCAAATAATACCCATCCTGCACCTCCAAACACTTCGATATAGCGTGATGGTTGCTCTTTAGGAAACCTGCTTAATATCTCTTTTCTAAGTAACTTTTTACCGCCAATCCATGGTATAAAACTATTCATTTTTAATCTCTCCTTCCACACAAAGGGCATTGCTATGAAAAGGAGAGTAGGATAGCATTTCCTACTATCCTACAAATTACTTACACAAACTATTTACAATGCTTTGAATTGCATCATAGTTATACCCAGCAGCTGTCAAACGGGCCTTACGATCAGCTCCGTTTCCCCAATTACCAGCAATAACCTCTTTAGCAATTGCTTCGTTGGATTTACCAGGCTTTGAACCATATAATTTTTCATCAACTTTTGCTTGTACTACATCGTAATTGTAACCTGCGCTAGTTAAACGATTCTTACGATCAGCTCCATTTCCCCACTTACCAGCGATGACTTCATCTGCCAACTGATCAATGGTTTTTGTTGGCTTTGGAGCAGGGCTTGAATTTCCTACCATTTGATTTACTAATGATTGAATAGCATTATAATCGTAACCTGCGCTAGTTAAACGGTTCTTGCGATCAGCTCCGTTTCCCCACTTACCAGCAACCACCTCTCTTGCAACTTCCTCACTGGATTTTTTGTTACCTGTAGATGGTGTAGATGGAGATTCAGTTCCATTCATCATTTGATCATACCATTGTTGAGCTTTTTGCATATAAGCATCTCTTTGCTCATCCTGTAAACGACCAGGGCAAGATGTAGCTGCGAAATGATTATGAGGGAATACATTTACTTTCCATTGAGGACGTCCCAATCCATAATACTTACATAGCGCTGCAACTAAATGAGCTCCTGCATCTAAGCATGCTTCACTAATATATCCGCCTTCTTTATTAGCATGTTCAATTCCAATACTTGAACAGTTAGCATCCCAGTTGCTTGCATGCCATGCTGTATCACTATCCCAAACCAACTGTCCAATACGACCTGAAGATTCAACTTGATAGTGTGCTGAAGCTGGTCTGTTTTGCCATACAGAATAACATCCTTCTACAGTTAAATCGCCTGCGTTATAATGAATGATAATTTTATTGATTTTTCGTCCTGAACGCCCACTAGTATAGTGCGTGTTCAGGATTTTATTTACATCAGCATTTAAGTTTTTCCAATCCATTACTCATCACTTCCTTCCACACCTTTTCCCATGGCGTTAAGTTCTTCTTCCATTTCTGGAGTAATTACAATATCTTTTACATCTTCATTCATTTTCTTCACCTCCTGATTTTTCTAATAATTCCACTCCAGTAGAGATAGAATCTTGAAGCAACTTTCTTTGTTCACGAATATTAGCAATAAACTCATGAATAGCAGGTGCTCCCGCTGAAATAATCAAACCTGAAATGATATTGCCTACATATGGAATTGTTTCATTCATATCGAAGTATTTAAATACATCGATACTAAACATAAACGCAAACAAAACGCCTAATAATGCAGCCAACACATCCGCTGGTAGATACTTCATTACCTTATTACCTAAGACTACTTTTAAGCGTTCAACGATAAATTGAATCAACACCGCAAAAACGATCAATAATAATAGTAATGATGTTGTTTTCGAAATATCCATTACATATTCCTCCTTTCATCGCTCATTCTATAAAAAATAAATAAAGTCGAAAAATAAAGAACTTTAAAACATAATTAAAAGGTAACGAAATTAATCGTTACCTTGATTTCTAGTCAGTACAAACCAACCATCTATTCCTTTTTCATAATCACCAAATATTTCTGTTTTTAATGCGTAACTATTACAATGTTTCAACAGCCCAAAATATGAATTAACTACTTGCATAGCGTGTTCTAAAGTGCAATCTCCTTCATTGTATCGTTTCATCACGCCTTTTAAGTTCCTTTTAATTCTCAAGGATGTGCTCTTCCTTATTTTTATATGTGTAGCCCATAAGCGAAAACCACAAAATTCTATTCCTTGATTGATTGGTCTAATACAGGTCTTTTGGTTCATTTCCATTTTCATGACATTATTTGCGAACTTTTCTAGTTTTTGATGCCATTCTTTTATTTGTTTCTTATCATCAGAAAGCACCACAATATCATCCTGATAGCGTATATAACACTTGATTCCTAATGTCCTTTTAGCATATTGATCTATCTGATCATTATAAACATTCGCTAACATCTGTGAAATCAAAGCGCCCACTGGCATTCCTTTATCATATAAACGTTCGCTCATTTCAACATCTTCAGGACGCATGCCTCTAGGCAAACCAAAAGGCATATCAGGGCTTTCTATGCGGGTTGCAAGCCATCTAACAACACGATTATCCTTAATTTTCTTCTTCAATACATCAATCATGACTTTATGATCTACTCTATAAAAGTATTTGCTAAAGTCTATTTTCAAGTAATACCACTTGTTTAGATCGGATACATCTAAACCGTGTTTCAGCTTATTGTATCTTGTGCTATTGACTAATTTAAGCCAATAATGAAGTCTTTTAACTGCTGCAATTTGTCCTTTTCCTTTGATGCAAGCATAGGAATCCTTGATGTACATCCTAGTAAACATAGGGCTTAAAACTTGATAAAACGCCCACTGTTTTATCACTTCAGGAAAGTCTTGAGCAAGGATCAAACGACACTTTGGTTCGTAAATATAGAACTCTTTATATTTAGGATAATCAGCAACTTCACTTCTTAATTCATTTTGAATCTTAACTAGATTTGCTTCTAGATTTTGGGTAAATATGAGTACATCTTTTCTATATCTTTTGTTTTTACGAGCGTTTAAATAAGCCTTGTATATGTTTTCATCACTAACGATATAGTCATATACATTCTTTATTTTCGCCATGATCATCACCTAATTTTTAAGATGCTTAACGGAGTTCATTTAACATTACTATCGGTTTTCATCTTTATTTAATTTTTTTGCTTATTCAGCATGGAATTAGACTCCTTTATTCCCTTGATTTGAAATGACAGACGTATCCATCATATACCTAATTACAAGAGCAGAGCGGAGCGAAAACCTACATTGTGATTCGAATTGGAGCGTGGGTCATTCAAGTAGACAGCGAACACGCCTGCATTGCCACCATTATTCCAATTGCCACCACGAAAAGGCAAATCATATAGTCCAATCCCATTACTCTTTATAGGGTTAGAGCGGAGCGAAAACCTCTATTATCGTCAGAGATGGAGCGTGGGTTGTTCAAATTCAAAGCGAACACGCCTGCATTGCTAGAATTATTGAAGCCGCCACCACGAAAAGGCAAACGCTAATAGCCTAATCCCAAAATAGCATAAAAGAATAGAGTGGAGCGAAAAAGGGCTCACAATTCATCTAAACCTTATGACTTTTTTGACATGTATAACAAAGAGATTTACCAAAATTTTTCATTGAATATTCATAAGACTTAGGAGTTATTCTTGTGCCACATTTCTCACAAACATATGGTTTATCAACAGCTTTATTTCCTGATTTTTCTTTTTCAGCCTTAATCCAACCACCTAACATCTTGCCGACTTTATCTAATCTTCTAGACATTTCCATATAGTGGTTTTCGCCTTTAAAATATTTCAAGTCAAATGCTAATCTTACATAAACCTTTAATACAGCTAGTTCTACATCCATTTTTTCGAGTGTTGTAGTCTTAGCGTATTTTTTATTAGCAGCAATAGCATATTCAAGAACTGAATCCATCTTTTTTTTAATATCTTGAACTAAAGAAAATTTTTGACTCTTTGGAAAATGATCCAACAATGGATAGGCATATAGCAACATATCATAAACCTCCTGCTGTATGATCAGCTGCGTTTCATACGAACCTAATTGATTATCCATTGTTACCACCTCTGGTAAATTATAACATGTGTAAGAATATACACAATAAAAAAAATAATCCCACCAGCTTAATCGCTGGTGGGAATGATTGCCACTTACGTGGCAAAAACAGAACACTGATACCAAAATTACTGACCGACAAAAGCGGAGCGAAAACCTACATTGTGATACGAAGAGGAGCGTGGGTTGCTCAAAGTCAAAGCGAACACGCCTGCATTGCTAGAATTATTGAAGCCGCCACCACGAAAAGGCAAACGCTCTCCCTTATTTCTCATATAGATATAATCACCATGATTTGCTTTTGTTCCATCAGGATAAATTGCTAAAGCCTTTAAGATTTCAGGCGGAGTAATGCTTCCATCTGCTGTCATATCTTCAAATTGTCCTGCTGCATATGGATCATCAGTAGTTTGTTGATGTGCTAGAGCAGTTACTAATTTAGGAACTCCTTTTCCTGTATTTACAGTGCCTGGATCTACTGTATAGTCAAGCTTTAATGTATTAGCAGATTTTGGAGCAACTAAGTTTCCACTCTTATCAATCGCTTTCCAATGGCTAGAATTTGCACTCATATCTGCATCACATGCTGCATTATTATCAGCAATTACTTGGATTTCACCATCGACTAAGCGAAGTCCTCCAACCCATTCCCATACATTTCCGTTCAAGTCAAAGATACCTGAATTGCTACCATCGTGTGCCCATGTAACTGGGCCTGAACCTGTTCCAGTTCTTCCAGTTTTTCCATCATATTTATAGGTTTCAACACCTTTTTCATGCGGATATGATACATCGCTTCCGTAATTGTTATTCCCTCTTGGGAAGTATCCGTTCTTTTTACACCACAATGCAATTGCAGCCCATTCTGCGTTCGTCATTAAGTGCCATCCTTTACCTTTGTTTTCACAAGCTTTTCTTGCTGTATCAAAATCAACATAAACTTTTGGATCTTGCATTGGTAAAGAATATGCTCGATCATTCACTACGATATTTTGGTACTTGCTAATAAAAATCTCATCTTTTTCTACACCATTGACAATAAAAGCTGGATGGACGGAATTAGAACCACCTTGAATTACATCTGAAATTTTAAATTTAGGAATTCTTACCATGATTGACGGATTTCCTAAATCATCAAATAAGACTGTATTTTTTCCGCCAGTTGCTGCTTCAACTGCTAACTTGATCGCATCAAAATTTGTTTCCATTATTCTTCAACCCCCCATAATGTAATGTCTACATTTTTAATATCAAAAGGAACTGCTACCTTGTTGTATTTTGTGTGGCCTTCTTCATCCACACCATCTTCTACAAATTGGTATTTTCTAGCTAAAATATCAATTTGAGCCACATAATTATTAGCTAGTCCCATGCGCAAACATCCAAATTCATCCATGCAAATGTCGATATGCATTGGATCATCACGTTCATACTTAGCTAGATTCAACATTAATTCATCATTGAAAATAATTTTATTTCCAATAATTTCATAGTCAATCTTTGTTCCTTCGTTCTTATTGATTATCTTTACACCATTCATTAATATCGTCCTCCTGTTACTTTATATTTTAATTTCACATTTTTTGCACTGCCTTTAAACGCCAATTTAAATCCATTTAACTGCTTGTCAAAAACTTCAATTGTTTCAATATTCCCGTCCGTTTCCGACACTTCGATTTGAACAACATAATCAAGATTTGACCTTTTTTCTTTAATTGGGACTGTTATCGAACCAGATGAAAATGGATATTTATTTGTATTTTTGATAGTTACTACACCAAATTCACCATGATTTTCTGCAGCTGCTCTTTGTAGCTGAAGCGTTTCTTGTTGCAAAAACAGAGCAAGAATCTGATTTGCAAGAATCCCTTCTTCCATGTTGTTATAGTTTTTAGCGTTTCTTGGCGTTCCTTGTTGAATCACATCACCTTCTGCACGAACTATATCTGCAGTTCCATCTTTATTGTTTGTAATTCGTCTACGCATTGGATATTGCGTTACGTGATCGAGCCATTTTGTTGCTTTATACAATAATCCCATACTAGCTTACCTCCATAAAATTAATCGTTATCTTTACAATAATTCCTTCATTCAAAGGATTGAATTTAATGTTTTCAGCCTTTTTATAAAATAGATCTCCTGATGTGTCATATAAGGCGATTTCAGATACAGTTACTTCTTGACTGATTGATGGGTTAAATTGTAAATGCAATACTAACTCCGATTCATTCTCTTCAATACTGTTAATCGTTGCCTCATAATAGGTATTTTGGATTTTATACTTTGCTGAAACAATTTCTCTATGTGCATGAGATACCAAACCTTTAAATGCTTTCGTACTAAATGGCATATCCATACCTCCTAATCTTCGCCACAATAATCGCCATCCTCTTGGACAAATAAAAGCGGTGTGGCGTAGTTTTCTATATCCACGTTTATTTGTCCGTTCTCTTCATTACCAACGCCCAGCGTTGAAATATGAGGGATTATCCCCGCTTCAAAAGATGTAAAGTCATAATCATATCCATGTGTTTCATGTACCGCGTTAACTTTAATATCTCCATCCTCTACACTTCCTAAAGTAGAAATTATTGGATATTGACCTGTATACACATAAGGGAATGAATGACTTTCATTTCTTGCTTGAACTTGTATTCCTGGTTTTTCTATCTTTCCTATATAGCTTAGTTCAGGTGTTTCTCCACAATAATCAAAATCATTGCCAAGACCACCACATACATCATGAGCTACTTTGTAAATGGTTGAACTGACTTTAATTCCGATTGTCCATTTCCAGCACATCATAACTGTAAAAGCAAGATGTGCTGGTTTAATAATTTCCACCGCTGCTTTGATATCTTCGATATTGATTAATTGGTCGTTATCTCTTAAGACATCAATCATAAAAGCATACTTACCGTAGTATTCTTCTATTTCCGTATCGCATTCAGTAATAGATGAAACAACTGTTTTGATGGCATCTACAGTTGAATTTGTTCTTGTATTTAGCTTTGCAAGAATTCTTCCTATTCTTTCTGAATCGGTAAGAGCAGGACTGACATTCAATCCGAACATTTTCTCATATCTTGAAAGGTAGATACTGGCTGTACTGATCGAAGTTTGATTCCGCATCAATTCAATATAGTCAAAGAACTCATCCAGGCCTTTTTGTTCGGCATATAAAAGTTCCTTCATTTCAGGAATATCAAGTATAAATTGAGGAAGATAGTTAACTGAATCAATTCTCATGAAGTGTTATCTCCGATAGAGAAAAGAATTCTGCAGCTTCTGCCGTGATGGATTGTTTCCTACCGTTAACCGTATAATCCAAGACGTCTGCAACTCCTTCAACGTTAAATATCAAGTCGCTTATCTTGAAGTAAGATAACACTTTGCTTTCTTCCTCGTAAGCAATTCCTGTTAGATATTCACGGATAATGCGATTGGCTTCTGTTTGAACATCAGCAAGCCTATAACCAGCTGAAACTTTAATTGTGCAATCAATAATAATTTCTTTTGCTTCAGCTTTTGAAACTGTTACTTTAGCACCTATCGGTCTTTGTGCTTCAATGTAGTCCGCAACATTTTTTATCACTGTATCATCAGGGGCAGTTCCGTTTGAAGATAAAATTACGACCTTGACAGTCCCAGCTCCATTCCATAAAGGAATACATCGAGCGTTTCCAACGCCTGAAACCTGTTTTGCCCAATATATATAAGAATTGGCATTTCCTGAAGCAATCGGCATTTGTATCTTTTCGTAAATCCTTTTTCGGTAAGAATCATCCGTTTCTTCTTCAGTTCCACCTTCAAAAGGTTCTTCATTGGTTACTTGTACCCCATCAATTCCTTCTGTAGCCCTAATTCCAGTAATCGCACCTGCTAGAACGTTTCCAGCAATTCCGAGTTCTGTACATGTTGCTCTAACACTAGTTGTTCCTGAAGAAGAGATGATCGCTTCAAAATCAGTTGTAAACGTACAGGTGTCTGACAAAAGGGTCGTTCCTTTTGGGATGATTGTTCCTTGTGCTCCAGTGAATTTAACATAACCACTAGATGCAGTTGCTAGATTTCTTGCCAATCCATAATCCAATCCTTTTCGATCTAAAAATTCATATACTGCTGTGTCTAGCATCGCCATATCAATAAAATCAATAATTCGCATGTTGATAGCTCTTGCCATTTCCTGAGCTACTGCCTGTATGCTATCCATAGCGAATGAACCTTCGATTTTAGATGCTGGATTATTCAAGTATGATCTAATACGACTTTTGATTTCTTCAGCTGTGTATTCGCCATTACTCATAGCATCTATCACTTCTTGATAATCTCTTTTCATTGTCCAACACCTTCTTTCATTATCTGTTCATACTGCATTTGTCCATATATAGAAATTACAGTAAATCGAATCAACACTTCCGAGCCTTTTACTTCAAATTCAAAACTATTCAATTCCTGAATATAAGGGTTATACATCAATGCCTCTGTAATGTATCTCTTCAATTCAAGAAGCATGACTTCTTGGTCTATCGCTTGAGAAATCATAGAAAACATCTCATTTCCATAATCTTCCGTATAGGCTAGATGCTGATAGCGTGGAGTCATCAATGCCTTATATATCCACACTTTCAAAGCCTCGTTTCGATATACATAATAGTTTTGTCCCGCACTGTTCGCTAAAAGACAATTATTTTTGAAATCAAACGCATACTCGCATAATTCTTCTAATTTATCACTCTCAATAACATCTTCGTACTTGCTTGTATCGATAAAAGGAAAGATTGAATTGTTCATGCAACCTTCGTAACTCTTTCCAATACATAAAAGGAAACACCATCTAAAAGAACGATAACAGTATCACCAGCATTTAATAGGTCAGCTTTAAACATCTTTCTTATAAAGCTAAGTAAACTGCTAGGAACATAATTGTGATTCATATCCCAAGTAATATTGGAATCTATTGCTTTTGATGATGTTTTTAAAAATGAATTATTGACATAAATATGTTCAGTAATTATTTGATCATACAGTTTTAGCTTGAACGGACTAGTACTGACTACTTTAGCAACATATAGATTGTTGCTATTTTGACATTTGCTCTTTAGTGCGTTCACTAAATTCACTATTTTTCTATCTGTTTTTTTCATAGGTGCTCCTTTCTAGGATGTAGGAAGTTCCTTTTCATCCATCATATTTTCGAATGCTAATGTGAGTGACATTTCGTGTTTCCCATCCATAAATGTGTGAGAATCACTTTCAATATAAAAAAGACCGTATAGTCCAGATTTACTTTCTTGTACCGCCACTGAATATCCTGATATTGCACGAACATCACCTAAAGCTAGAACAGAACCATTTTTATCAATTCCATGCATGAGAGCTTTTGCCTCAACGTTGGAATCTTTTCCATCTTGTGTTTTATAAACCTTTTGAATTGTTCCATACTTATTCATCGAGTCAATATCTTCTAATGTTCTGATGGCATTTCCTTCTTTATCGGTAATCACCACTTTATTGACTACATTTTCAGAAGTAACTGAATAAGTGCTATCTTCAAGATTGTACGTACCTTCTAAAACCACATTTGAATACTGACCTTTTTGGATGATACTCAATTTGTTTATATCTTTCATGATAGGAATATAAACATTTCCAGTTTGATAGCCCGCTTGTGTATAAGCAATCATTATTGCTTCATAAGCGGTTTTCCCAAGACAAGGATAATAAACCTTAACATTTGTTGAAGCTAGACTTCCAACTGGAATATTAAGATCGTTACAAATAGATCTTGTAATTGCTTCAGGAGTTGAATTGAATATCTTAGATATTTCTGACTTATTGACATAGAACAGTAAATCGTACGCTAGAAAAGTGAAACTCTTTTCTGCTGCTTTTCTATCTTTTTTATGAATAACTCCACCAAAGATAGCTTTTCCTGCATCATCCTTAAAGATGATGTCATCTCCTTCGTTGATAGAAACTGCTGGCATTAACTTATCTATGTCGTTTTGATAAATTACGAAATTGAGCTTTCTTGATACTTCTTTTGTATCGCCTGACCATGTTATCTCCCTTACAAGCTCAATGATATCTTTTCCACCTGTTAATAATTGCATTATGGAATCGTTATACTCGTGCCTGGAAAAATCCAGTGTCCGTTTTGTGAGCTTCTAAACCCTCGGCTTCGGGCTACAGACTCTATAGTTCCACTATTAGCGTTATATATCTTCGAATATTGAGCGCCATTACCATAGTATCTTGTAGCAATCGCCCATAAAGTATCACCACTTTTGATCGTGTATGATCTTCCTGCAGATGAACCACCTGATGGTTTGGCTTGTGTGGGAGCGGTTGGTGCAGGTCTTCTTTGAATCGAACTTTTCACTTTGGTCGAAACCTTAACGGTTGGGACGTTTAAAGTCTTGTATTCAACTAACTCAATACTGTAATAAATATCATTATCTCCTTCACGATGTGTTGTTGTGAAGTTATTGATTGCCATGGCTAAATTGATATCCATATCTGATATGATCAAGCGCACAATCATATTTTTATCTTTCCATTTTTTAATAAGAGCCTTGCACTCCTGTGGTGTCCTAGCTCCTCCATATCTTTTATAAAAAGGGGAACTTTCAGAAGGGAAGAAACTCTCAAGTGTTGTTGTTATCAAGCCTCTGTTCCCTAAAAGAAGTGCAGTTCCCACTTCCAACAAATTAATCTGCTGGTTATTTTGCATATCGGTAAAAACAATAGAAGCTGGATTTACTGATAGCTTTAAAAATTCCTGTCGGTTATTCACATTCAATTCAATTATTCTTCTTTTCATGCAAATCTCCTTCCTATAAATTTTCAACAACTTCTAAAATCTTATCAGCAACTTCTTCAGCAATATCATCAATATCATCTTTTTCTTTGACTATGATACTGTCAGCAAGTTTCGCAATCGTAATGACTACTGATAAAGTCTTTCCACTAGAAGCTGGAAACATAGCGTTTCCATTAGTCATCGGTATATCTTTACCTACAGTAGGCAATTGGATACTGAATCCAGCCATCCTACTCATAATCTGTCCTGCTAACTGACCAATCCAACCTGTATTTCTTTCAAGAGGCATAACCACTTCTTTACCAGCTTCACCAATGACCGCTGTTGTTGCCTCGTTGACAACACCACCTTTGGCAAGGTATGGGATTTGCCCTAAGTTTAATCCCCAGTGTTGACCACCAACACCTGGAACCCAGGCAGGGATATCAACTGAAATACTATTAATTGCTCTAATTGCTCCATTGATAATCGCAATGACTGCATTCATAGGAGCTTTACAAATTTCAGCAATTCCACCAAAGATTGATGCAAAGGCATCTACGACACCTTGCCAGCTTCCTGTCCAAATAGCACTGATCAGATCAAGTCCACCTTGAATCACCGAACTAATACCTGATATCGCATTCGTTACAACCTCACTGATTCCTGCGAATGTATCTGAAATAATAGGTGCTATCGCTACGATAACATCTGCAATCATTGAAAAAGCAGTTCCAAGTGGAGGCAATACAGTTGTGACTATGTTTCCGATTGTTGTAACGAGAGTAGAAAAAATTGGCTGAACTGCAGGTAAGATACGAGCAATCGCTTGAATAATCTGGTCAATGATCGGTGTTGCCTTGATTACTACATTTTGTATCGTAGTAACAATCGTTCCACCAAAAGCCATAATTGGTGGCAGCATCTGCTGAACTCCTAAAATAATTGATTGGATTGCAGGCATCATCATTTTGAAACCATTGATAAACGATGGCATGATTGATGATATATATTGAATTCCTTTTCCAAGGCCTTCACCAAACTTTACCCCGAACTCTTGGACATAAGGCATCGCTTTATCAATCAAACCGATAATGTTTGTAAAGACTGGTTTTAGTTGTTCTACAATATTCAATCCAAAATCAGCAACTCCTGACTTTAACTTACCAGTAATTGTAGATAATAACCCTGTACCAGTTGTAGCCAGTTTGGCTGCAGCACCTCCATAGAAGTCTTCTAAATCTTTGGAAACACCTTCAAACCCTTTTTGTTTAAATTCATCAGCCGATACTTTAAAGCCAAATTCCTTTAAACGTTCCATTTCTCCAAGTTTCGCATCGGCTAAGGCTTCCATAGCATCACTGACTGATTTTGTTCCACCTGAAGCAGCCGCCATATCTTCTGCCAACCGAACCAAGGACATTGCTGATTTCGTGTTCCCCTGTGTAATCGCTACTGCACGACTTCCTGCTTGAATGACTTCGCCAGTTTCGAATGGTGTCGCATTGGCATTTTGTCTTAACTGATTAGTAAATGTTTTTGCAGCTTCTTTTATCTGTGATTCACCATAGTCTTTATTGGTAGCCCCGATAAAATGTTCAATGCTGACTTGTTGATTTTCTAAAGCCATTCCTGATTTGACAGCAGCCCCAAGTGCAGCAGCTGTGCCTGTAGCTACTACTGTAACAGGAACAACTAATTTCTTTCCTATTTTAGCCAAACCCTTCATAGCAGAAGATATACCACTAGCTGTTTTATTGACTGCTGTTATCGTTGCCTTAAAGGCTTTTTGGGTTAACGTCTTTAAAGCAACCTTGATTGGAGACAACTTGCTGGTTATCATGTCCTTCAATAACACTGCTGGTCTTGCAACTGTTTTTGAAAGCCACTTTGTTTCTGTTTTGATTTTACTAGCCTTTGAAGTGAAGTTATCCTTAATCTTGACAATAGGGGAAACCACTTTATTTTTTAGACCATCAAACAATTTATTTGTAGATTTCAGTTTTGATAATGCATGATCTCTAATTTTAACAATCGGCGCAACTGCCATTGTTGATAGTTTTAACATCCTTTTATAAATACTATTTAACTTGATTAAAGCTGCATTATCTTCTAAATGAAACCTCGCTTTTAGGTTATTCTTAAATTCATTTGCTTTGGATTGCATGGCTCGAATTGATTTCATGGCTGATGTTGTTTCAATAGCTGGCTTATATTTATGATCCCATGCTTTTTTCAACTCATCTCTTGTTGATTTGACTTCATCCTTGAAAGTCTTATGCTCATCTTTCAACTTTTTAAGCGTTGCTATACCTTCATCTGAAATCTTAATCTTTTCAACAATTGCCATTCTTGCCACCTCCAATCTTAATCTGCGCTACTTTTTGCATATCTTCTATTGCTACATCCATAGAAGCTTTATAAAAAAGTTTGTAGTAATTCGGCAATTCTACAAACTCCTCTATTTTCCATCCTAATTGAACATAATGATGTAGCAGATTAAAATCACCATTAGTTCGAATTAGTTTTTTAAATTTTCTAGTCCTTTATCAACGACTGTAACTTTGTTTTTACTTAGTACGCCTGATTTTTCCATGATGATCATGGCAGCTTCCGTAATTTCGTGTCGTTCAAACATTTCCATTACTTCCATAGGATGAACAATATCACCAGCTTCTTTTAAGGCTTGGCCTAATTTTTTCAATGATGGTTCAACTGACGCAATATACATAGCATATTTATCTGCTCCGTTTGGATCATCACTTTCATACGCCAAGCAATCATTGATTTCAGCATCGGATAAAGTTCTGAATTTAATTTCCAACGGTTGTCCTTCACCATTTTCATCTTCTAGCTTTTCAAAAGAAGGGAAGCTTAAAGTGTATTGCACGAATGATTTTTTTCTTTTCATAGCTGCTGAAGCTTTCGCAGCAAATATTTCTAATGTTGATTTCTTTTCCATGTAAATCCTCCTTATCGTTTGATCGTATCTAAGTTAACTGCATCGCTTGGTGTAAAGCCTCCAGTTAATTCTTCTTCAATAAGCGCTCCTTTTTCGGCAACGAATAATGGAATATCATTCCACCATACATTATCGAATGACCAGCGCTCTTGTTGAGCGTCCACTGCATCAGGATCTGCTAACTTTGCAATTACTTGAGAACGTACATCCTTACCTTGAACATAATTCTTCATAACGTCATTGTAATTGCTGTATGTTTTATTAATTGTGATTGAGATTTCTCCTTTGAGGCCTGTCATCTTGCTGTCGATATCAATACCCATCTGAACTTCTTCTCGATTGGCTGATACTTTCGCTTCAATTTTTTTGAATTCGATAATTGGAACACCATCTACCCAAATTTCACCCCATGTCCCTGAAAGGACTTTGTTTCCTCTTATACTCATCGTTGTATCCTCCTATTCCTACATATTGATTTCCATTTTTAAATCTTCCATTGCATCAACAAACTTGATTGCCGCAGTTAAAAAAACCAAACTTCCTGTATTGGCTTGTAAAATTTCAATATCACTCATAGCTTCAGTATCTTCGCCTTGACTTAATAAATAACTGCGTTGGTCTTCGAGCGAAATTGCACAACTGTTATTGTAAGTACGATCTAATACATCTCCTTCCATGCTTTTGAAATATGTAACAATCGCTGCTACTAGATTTTGTTTATTGTCGTAATCGTTAATAACCTTGCCCACATACTTTTCTTCAAATGTAGTCTTGATATCTTGATAGACGGTATCTTTACTTTCAATAACCTTAATCTTTTTAAGATCTTCATTGTTCCCTGAAGTATAACTATTGATACCTCTTGCGATTTTGTATTTTTCTCCATCGAACAAAATAACCAATTCGCCTTTATTGACTAATTCTTCAGGATTACTAGGAATGTCAGCTGAGATAATATCTGTTAGAACATAGTATGTTAAACTTCGAGATAAACTTAGCCCAGCAACAATACCAGCAATACGAGCACAATATTCAGCAGCTGTTAGCTTCACTTCATTTCCTGTGATTGTTGAAACAATATTCCCAGTTGTGAAATTAATAATCCCTTCGCAATCCGCAGCATGATTGGCAAGTACTGCTTTAAATGTTTTCTTGTTATTAGTTCTTTGCTCTTTAATCCATGAACTAATAACTGGAGTGCTTTCTTCATTTGCGGATGGGACAACTAAATAGTTCCATTTATAGTTTTCTAAAACTTTTAATGCCTTACTATAGTTGTTGTCTTCTTCTGGAATTACCGCAACCATGACTTTGTATGGTGCTCCATCAAAAATCAATTTCAAATAGCGATAGTTCTTCTCACTCATTTTTTCAAATTCTACATCACTCAAACTTTTATAAATACTAAATGGAATCGCACCTGCAGTATTGTCTTTTAGAATGACTGCAACAACTCCACGCTCGCTTCGTTGAATAATAGATTGAGCTTTGCTTTTAAACTCAATCAAAATTTGTGGTAAATTCATAAAATTTAATCCTCCTGTACAAAGTTAATGTTTAGATTTTCTGCAAGTACACCTTGCTCTTTATAATCAATCGCAATCACATCTCTAAACCTCAATGTGAAAGTGTAATGTCCTATATTGTCCACGATTTTAAAAGAACTGTTTTCAATTGTGATTGAGCGTTCGCCAATTTGAACATAAGGCAAAAAGTTTTGATCCATTGTTTCCATCCAATTATAGAAAGTGTTGCTATCTGCTTCATCATTGATATAAGCAACATCAACAAACAACGCTCTATCTCTTAAATACTTTCCAAATAGCGCTGTACTGATTGGAATCAAAGAAACATGGAAATACTTATAAATTTGGTTTTCTTCAACACTTGAATCTGTTTTGCTGACATTTGTAAAAAATACATCAATGTTTTCCGCTTTTTTTAAAAGGCTGGTTATGGCTGTTTTAATTTCTGTAATCTTAATCATTTAGATCATGCTTATTTATAAAATCACTCAACCAGTCTCTTAAATAAGAAGGTAACTGTATTTTTAAAAGTTCAACTGATATCTCCATCATATGAGCTCCTTCAACAAAACCACCACTTTTTGTTCTATGTCCATACTCGACAGGTTCAGCATACTCAACATTGTTATATACCTCGATGTAATAGTTGTTCCCTCGTTTGACCAGTTCTCCGACAAACCAATTTTCTTGAAGATGGCTCGTGCGTACTGGAGTAGCATCAGCAGTAGCAGCTTGAAGATCGTTTGCAACTTGAATGACCATCTGTTCAAACTCGTGCGGATAATCGTGCGAAATGATTTGTACAAGTTTCTTTTCAAATTCATCTAAACCTTCAATTACAATATCCGTTTGACTCATGCTGTATTCTTACCCTCCAAGACTGGAAGCTCTGCATGACTTGGTAAAGTATATTGTTTTCCAGCCACCAATACATAGCGTGTGCCTTCGTGTGTACAAACGATTGTGTCATTCTTTTCAACATTTATTTTTGGATCATAAAACAACTTATAATCACTTTCGATTTTAACGTTTACATCATTTTTATTTGACTTGCCATTAGAAAAGCTAGACAAGGCGCATGGTATATCATCATATATTTTTTTGCCATCTAGGCCTTTATAAAAGACACTTTCGCCAGTCGGTAAAGTGTCTTTAAAAGGTCGATAAACGCTCATTTTATCATAATAAGTTAATGCTAGAATTTCAGCTTCACTCATCATTAGGATCTCTTGGAAGCCTCATTCTTTTAAAGTGGACTAATTGACATGAATAATCTTTCATAAAGTCAATTGCATTGTTATAGGCTGAAGCAGGATCTTTGTAGGTAATGCTTGTATCACCTCGACTCACGCTGGCAACTTCCTTGTTATCGGTAGCAACAACTTTGTCAGCCATCAGCATTTCTTCAGTGATTTCTGCTACAACTGATTCCAGTGCTTCAGGTAAATCATTACGATTGCAATGCGCTAAAACCTTTAATCTAACACGGTTTGCATATCGTGTGATAATCGGTTCTAACTGTTCTTTTTGTTCATCACTAAGATTTCTTACCTTTGGATGTTCCAGAACTTCCTTCAGTATCTTTGTCATTTGTTCCATCTGTAGAGCCTCCTTTTTCAAGTTCATTAATCTTCTTTTTCAAAGAAGTGTTTTCTTCTGATAGTTTTTTGATTTCACCATCTTTTTTAGAAATTTCTTTTTTTAATTCTTCCAATTCACTTCCAGGCTTTTCAGTGCCTAAACCAATTACTGTTCCTTTTGTTTCCATATCTTGTTCTCCTATTCAGAATCGTGTGAGCAATAAACTCCAGCTAATTTATTTTCATAAACGTGCGCGTATAAGTTGTTGTTTCGATAATCCCACTTATGAGAATCGCCATTCTGGTTTTCATCAGGTGAAAAATACTTGATCCATTGTTCCATCGCTGATACTGCAGCTGATTTTTCAATCACAACAAAGTTGACGTTTTTACCAGTTGTTGGTGTTTTCTTATAACCATATTCACTTTTTCCATCTGCCAATGTGATTTGAGTGTACATTCTAGATTGTGGCATTTTGATGATTGTTGAGAACTTATCTAAAATCTTTTTAGATTTGGTTGTATCCATATCTTCAATCAATGAAAGGTAAGAACCGACAATGAACAGGATACGTGATTCTTCAGGCACTTCATCGTTATCCATTTTGTCCGATGCTGCTCTTAATGCTTTAACAACAGCTGCTCCGTCAGCTAATTTTTCTTCTTTTACTGTAATACCAGTAGTTCCACAAATTTTAGCAATACGAGCTGCATCCGTTTCAGGAATAACCTTTGTACGAATGAATTCGCTTAATAGTTTAGATGCAGGCATTTCTAATGCTTCTTCGTTATCCATTCGGTCGATGTTTAACTCTTGAGAACGTTCTTTGTCATATTTGACTGTTTCCCAAGCAAATTTTGTTCCTCCTTTTGTATAACCCGATTTACGGTCATAGTCACCAAGTGCATCCATGTCAATTTTTGCAACCTTGATTTCACCATGTGCTCCTTTTAAAACAGTGGTTTCATCACCTTCAAGGATAGAAGTCTTAGCTTCCTGTTTATAAAGTTCATCCATCAAAGGTGCAAATAAAGTAGCATAATCAATTACATTTTCCATTTTTCTTTCCTCCTATTACTTAATTCCCATATATTTTCTGATTTTATTTTGTTTATCCTGCATATCATTGATTGCGGCATTTGAATGAAGTCCTTCAGGTGTCTTACCTTTTAACTTCTCTTTAATTCCATTTTCAAGACACTCACTATAAGTTTTAATAATATGATCCAACGATGCTTCAGCAGTTTCTTTTGTTGAATAGTTAATAATATCTGCCAATTTTACTGGTAAACCAGCTTCATCTAATTTTTTGATTGCATCGTTTTTAGAATTGTTGACCATAATCTCATGTTCCAACGCCTGAATCTTCTTGTCTTTTTCAGCATCTTCTTCTGCTTTTAATTCTTCAGGCGTCAAGGATGCTTTTCTTTCTTTTTCAGCCTGTGCTTTTTTATATTCTTCAATAGCATCTGCTTTCGCTTTTTCAATGGCTGCATCCATATCTTCCTTTGATAAAGCGCCTTCTTGAGCCTCATCCTCCTTTGGTTCTTCAGCAGTTGGTTCTGCTTCAACTGTTGTTTCTACCTCCGATGGTTCTTCATCACTCTTTTTGCCAAAAATAACTTCTTTGATTTTTTCTCCGATTGTTTTTTCTTGTTTTGTTTCTTGAGCTTCTTCCATTTTGTTTTCCTCCTTTAACCACTCTCTATAACAAAGCCTTATTTCGCTTTATTACCATTTTTAACAAATCTTTCTTTCCATTTTTGATAGTTGATATTCTTTTCCAACGGAACGACATTTCGTTCTTGATCAAAAATACTCATTGCGTGAACTGCGATTACTCGGCATTTGCAATTCGGATGCATTGGCGGACAATTGACACCGACTATTGCATCTTCGATTTTGAACTTTTTACCATTCAATGGTATGCATTTGGGACATCCAGCGCCTCTGTACATATATTCATCAATCTTCATTTTTTTATATGACATCAATTGCGCTTGTTGAGCAAAATACTTTGCTTCTGTTCTAACCACACGCTCCGTAACATATTTACCTTTACCAAGAACATCATCAATTCGCTTTGTCATCTTCTGAATAGAACTTCCATCCACAAACCCCGTTGCCAGTTCTTTTCTTAAGGTTTCGGTCAATTTGTCAATGTTATCCCAAATCGTTTTGGAATACACTTTCGTTGACCATGGGTATTCAAGAACACTTTTAACCAGTTGAGGATTAAATCTTGCAACATTAAATCCCAAGCCGACTGTTTTTTGAACAGAATAGAAACCACGATAATAGTTGTTGACAAGTACGATGCCAAGATGCTTTTTAATACTTCTTGTGGTTTTATTAGCTAAATTCATCATTTCTTTATCAATCTGCGAAAGCAGTTCTTCCTTTCTTGAAAGGCTTGTCTTAGCTGATAAAGTATTTAATTCCATTAACATCTTTGTTCCATCAGCTTCTTTTTCTATTTGTTCAATGTATTCTTCAATACTTTTTTTCCACTTAGTAAATTCTTGGCTGCTTAGTAGCCCTTTTGCTTCCTCGATAGATATTTCATTGTTTTCGGCAAATCGAATCAAGGATCGTTGAATATCTGCTTTTAAGCGTTCAGCTGCTTCATCATAGACATCCAGTAGATCTTCTACAATGTCATCTATTTCTTCTAGCTCATCCAATAGACAATCTTTAGCAATTGCTAACTGTTTTTCTTTTTCATTCTTATTCATCCAATTCATCCTCGCTAAGCTTAAATGCTTTGACTAGATTTTGATAAACACCTTGCTTGACCTCTTCATCTTCATTTTCTTCTTTGATATTTTCCAATTCTTCTTGAACATTTTCGATATCGTCCAATTTAGAAAGTAGTGTTTGATGAGAAATGAACGGTGAAATCATTTGAGCAATTTGAGCGTTCTCTAGCTTGTTTTGAGGTCGATTTCGATTAAATACGACATTGATATCTCGATAGTCATAATTGCCGCCGAATAAATTCAAAATATTGGTAATCAATTCAATCCTTCTTTGAAGCGATTTTTTAAATTTTCTTTCTTTGATTGCAACGACTTGATCCATTGACCACATCTTGTAAGAAATAGCCACACCTGAAAGATTAGATGCAAAAGCATTATCTGTCATATTCGGAACTGAACTAAACAAATGCATGTCACTTACTAGGCGGTTCTTATAGTTTTCTAAAGCTGTATCATTAATTTCTTTTAACATCCAAGATACATCACCGCCATCGTCAAGAATGATTGCTCCTTTTTTTCGCATCTCTTGAATGTCGGTTGTTGTTACATCTCCAAGCTTAGAAATCTTCATCAACGCCTCATCGTTATATTGGAATAAATTTGCTGTATTCGATTGGACTGTGTTATAGGCATCCACAATACTGATGATGCCTTCAAAATCACCAATTCGCTCTTCATTGTTGACAAACTCAACTACTGGAACATCTTTCCAGTAATGATCAACAATATCTTTCAACTGTAAGCTTCCACCAGCTCTTGATTCAAAATACCAGGTGCTTTCACTTGTGCTGAATTCCAACTTCAATATTTCGACCTTTCGCTTGGTATATGAACGAATAATACGAATAAAACCTAAATAGTTATCTTCGCCACCTGAATCACGAATCAAGATACCTTCGTTCGCTGGCACTTTGGTAAAACGAATATTGGCATCTTCGTCAATATATAAAATTTCAAAGCAATCGCCATGAATGGATGCTTTTTTAGCAATTTCTGTGTTTTCGTCCTGTTCATCGTTGTATTCAAGTACATTCTGTATCTTTTCCATATACTCATCATTCTGTGAGTTGTATTTGATAGGATCTCCAACAAAATAACCAACCATACTATCAGTAATGTACTTACACATGTTGTTGACAATCTTATTATTGGGATCGTTTGCGTTGTATTTTTGCTTGTACACGATTTTATGCTTCCCAGCATAGTAGTTATCAAGAGTTCTATATGTACTGTTTAAATATCGGTTTTCCATATAGATTCTTTTGATATCATTTTCATCCAAAGAGTTAAAACTCTCTTTATCCATATAAATTACTGCCATTTTCTATCCTCCAAAAAGCGAACGGTCTAATATTCTGAATCTCTTTCCTTTTTTAGCAATCGTTCGTGCCATTTCCAATGCATCAGGCGCATCATCATGGCTTGCCATAGGAAAATGCATAAGCTGTTCTAAAAGCAATTTGTGTCTACGATTGAACTTGATGTATTTATTCTTGATGTCAGGTTGCAGCGATTGAATACGCAGCACCTTGTCACCAGTTGAATTGATTTCTTCGATTGGCAAGTAGAGCCCAGCTTTAGCAGAAGCTTTGGAAATTTCCTCTTTCAAGAACCATTGGAACTGTACAGTTTCACAGCCAAGTTTTTTAAAACCTTTTCCATAAGTCTTTCTAAGCCATCTTTCTTTTTCGAGCACATCGTTAATGATGCGATCAGGATGTCTACGCATCACATCGGCATCAATAACATACATATATCCAGTTGCCTTTTGTTTGGCGATAGTGATAATGGCTGAATAGTCTGATTTCTTATTCTTACCAAGCGATGGATCTACTGCTCCATAGAATTCAAAATCCTTCGAATTAAAGTTCATTTCAAATTCGTTGTAGTAATCAAACCATTCTTCCTGGAACAAGCAATCATCAGGGCTGATTGGTTCATTCTGTAATTCTGAATTGAATGAGGCATCACCTTCAGACACCTTGATGCACATAAGGTTGTAATAGGAAAGTTTGTCTTCCCATAACACTTTTGTACCTTCCAGCATTTCTTTTTTATGTTGTTCAAAGAAATGCAACGCTTTAGCTTCATGTTCAGGTTCATCAAGGTCGGTATATATCTTTTCCCATTCATCCCATAGATCAACTGCAGATGAAAAAGAAAGGACTGCTTGATATTTAATGCTTTTATAGCTTGGATTTTTCAACACATTAGCAAGCAACGAATCATAATGAAGCATTGTTCCAATATAAATAATATCGGTGTAATCATCACCAGCTTTCGATACTGCCTTATAAAACCAGTCGGATAGTTTCTTTCGCTGGTCAACCGTTCTTACATTTTCATCATTCTCAATATCATCAAGAACCAATAAATCAGGCCTCCAATTCTTGTGCTTTCTACCACGAATCTTTTTGCCTGAACCAATAGCTTCAATTTTTATGTTTGTCTTTGTTAATAAAACGTTCGAACGCCATACCTTACCATCTAGTTTCCCAAAATCTTCGATGATATGTTCATTTTCTTCCATCTCGGTTTTAATAGAATCTAAGAAACTCTCAGCCTGTTCTGAACTATCGGACAAGATAATGATGTAGTGCTTATACTCATATAATGCTGCATGAAGTGATCCTTTGAATGTAAGGTTCGTTGATTTAGCATGACCACGAGGTGCAGCAATCGCTCTTTTGCAACCTGCCATTCTGCTTATCTTCTTTTGAACGCTTTTTGAAAGTGGTACTTCGTCTTTCATAACGCCATGCTTCCAAATGTTATCGAGCTCTTCATGAAAGTGGGGAGACTTTCTGACAAAGTAATGAGGAAGGTAGGCTCTTCCAAAAAATTCCATATCAAACGAAGCCAGTTTTTTTCGTATTCCATTCTTTCCAGTAAGAGGAGCTCCTCTTTCAAAATCATCAAGAAGTTGTTTTCTTAAAAGGTTGTTGTCCTTTTTTAAAAACTCTTTTAAAAGGTCGTTCAAATAGGTTGTATATTCTTGCGTATCATATGCTTCACTATCTGCTATTTGATTTTCAGCTTCCAAAATTCCTTCCAAAAGCATGTCTAAACTTCTTTTTTTGAGTCTTCCCATTCTATCATCTCCTTTCGTTGTATAAAAAAATCGCTATAAAGCGATTTTAAGCGTTGTTTTTTCTTGTACCCCACAATTACTCAACTTTATGCCTAATTCGTTTTTTAAAGGGGTTTTTGCGCGAATTAAAAGGTAATGCGCCCTTTACGAACATTAGGGTGTGCTTCGCCATCCTAGATATTTTATTTTCTAGGATGGTTCATGCTATTTAACCACCAATTTCCGCTTACAGGACGAATCAACCGTTTGTTTCTGTTGGCTTTGTAGTATCAATCACATTCAAACTCAACGTGATTTCTTTAATTTCATTACATACAGTAATTTCAAATGTTGCTTTTCTTTGTCTTTTATTAAAACTTTTTATTCTGCTTTTAAATTTTAAAAGGATACCTTTTAAAATGATGACATTTCCATCTTCATCTACCGTTACCTCAGTTGGTTCTAACGGATGACCATCGTTGTTTAAAATTTTTACCCATTCTTCTTCCAGGAAGGTAAGAGTGGATGGAGAAGTTTTGTCCCCCAAGAAACGTTGAACCCCATTAATACCTTTGATTTTGTAAAAGTCTTCGGCTTTGAATTTGGTTTGTACGAAAACATAGTTAGGAAATAATATGTATTCTCTTTGCATCCAAGCGCCTCCTGAACGAATCAAGCGACTTTCTCTTGGAACAAGAGCTTGATACCCAGCCAACTCTAATTGCTTCTGTATTTGAAGCTCTTGGCTTCCTTTCACTTGTATCACACACCACATATCTATCCCTCCATTTCTTCTGTTTTCTTTGTGTTTAAATACTGGACAAGTTCCTTGTATAGCTCAGGTTTTTCCTTCGCCATGGAAGAGAACAGTAATGTTTTAAATTCTTCAATCGCTGCATCCTTAACATCTTGGTTTTGGATTTCAACTCTTTTCTTATAAGCAGTCGCACGAATAAGTGCATTTGACTCCTTCATAAGTTTCGCTAAATCTACTTCATCCCAATCTTCTTCTTTCGTGCTTGCTAAGCGATTAAACACGTTACCTGATGTGATACGGATGATCGCTTCTGCCATATCTAAATCAGGATTACGATCCAATTCTTCTTTTACTAACTTGAAGTTCTGATGTGTCATCTTCAATGCTTCCATATTGGCATTGAACGAACGAGCATATCTACACACACTAGCTACAGATACCGATTGTTCATTTTCTTTTAGAAAATCTACAATTTCAGTATAAGTTGCATCAGACTGAAGCATAGTTTCAACTACAGATTTAAGATCTTCAGGCAAGTTGTCAATCTTACTGTGTTTCCGATTGGCCATAGGTTTAAACCTCGATCATATCGTCTACAATGTTTCTTGCTAAAAGCTTTATTCCTTTGCTAGTAAGTTTAGCTTCAAGGTTTCTGTAGTTGACATCCTGAGATAGCTCCAACACTTCATTTCTTGTAGCGATATCTCTTAAGCGAATATATTTTTCTTCAGTCAAATAGTTGATGCAGTCTAAAAACTCCCATTTTTCAACTCCATCCATTTCTAACACTGTTTCAACGCTTTTAAGTTCGTTGTACTTGTATCTAAGAACATTAATCGTTCTTAACACGCGACCATTGTTGCTGATAAAGTTTGCAGCTTCTAGTCGCTTCTTTAATGTTTCTTTATCTGCCATTTCTATACCCTCTCTTTCAATAGTAATTTATAGATTTCATCTAGTTTATTTTCTGTTTTTCGTTGTTCACGAATAAAGTCTTCTTTCGTTAAGAACTGTTTTTGTGCTTCTTTTAAATCGTTTCTGAATTCTTTGACCGATTCTTTGAATTCGGTTTTAGGCGTGTAGTCAGTTTTAATATCTTGAATATCTTTCTTGACTTCTTTAATGATTTTTTCATGAGCAACTTCGGTAAGATAATCTTTTTCAATTTGCTGAATTTTATAATCTGTTTTATCAATCTTGTCCATAGTCTTTTTTAAAAAGTAAGTGATAATTGTAATTACTGTACCAATTGCCAATTCTAAAAAATAATCCATTTCTATACCTCCTTGCTCGTTATTACAAGGCAAATTTTAGATAAAAAAAAGAAAGTGGTAAAATAAACTACTTTATAGTTAAACTTTACTACTTTCTTTAAATTTTCTATAAATCAAACAATGTGACTTGTCCTTCGTATGGATCGATTTTTTTGTTTTTGAACAAATCGCCGATGATTGTTCGTATCTGTATTTCTGATAAGCCATACTTCAATGCGAGTGCTTTGATATCCCCATTTTTTTCATACTCAATGCGTATTTTCTCATTACGTTTTCTTCGCTCGATTTCACTGAACTTAGGAATATAAATGCTTGTTCCTGCATAATAGTGAATCAACCTCTTATAGGCTTCTAAACCAATGACTTCAACGACTTGTAACTGTTCTTCATTTAAATCATCTAATGTTACATCTGCACTTTCTGTCATTAATTCATCCATTTTCTTTCAGCCGTCCTAACGTAGTTTTTTAAAATTTCAATCAGTTTGTTTCCATCATCTCTTGAAAGACGATTAAATATGCGTTGTGGGGTTGATTTTACTTGGAACTGTCTTTCTATAATACCCGCCAATCTTTCGCCTACAGGAGCATTATTTGGTTCTCTATCCAAAGATTGAAGCTCATACATCAATGACCAGCATTTCTTCTTTTGTCCTGCTGTCATAACTTCATCAATCTTATTATTCTGTTGTTTTTCCAAGTAGGCGATGATTTCATTGGCTTCACGATACGTTAGTTCCTTAGTTGAATGTTTACATGTCTGACTAAAAATAATCATATGCAAGATGTCATTATCTTTATCTTGGCGATCAACATATCCTAATGCATTTGCAATAGCATATATTTTTTTGGTCTGCCATCTCTCAACAGTTTTCATAAGATTGCTCCTTTCCGTTATTCCGCTTCTAGCGTTACCTTGATTGAATCTTCAACAATCAATGAACTCTTGATTTTAGCAACTGCTTCTTCAACCGTTCCATCAAATCCCGAAGCTTCAATGATTCTCAAGATATTTTGATAAGCCATAACATCCTGTACAAGGAATGCATTATCACTCGCTTCTTTTTCGCTAAGGTCTGTGTACTTCAAGATGTTCTTTTGATCTTGCTTGTATTTTCCTTTTAAACGTTTCATAAGAAGCGCTTGTTTCTTCTGATCAGGAGTCATATGAGTGACAACATTAGATAATGTGTCTTCAATATAATCTCCTTTGAACATATTCGCCAACATTGTTTTGGCAACATCGGTCAATGAGAGCTTTGTTTCTTCTTTAATAAAATCAGGAACAGTCTTTCCTAAAACCTCTTTGATAACTACCCACGAAATTGGTTTTACTGTAGCCGCATTTTGTACGATGACTTTAGCACCATTATTTCCATAGATTTCTACGGTTTTTAGTTTTGTATCCTGCAGATCTTTTTCGGCGTATTCTTCAAAATCAGCCTTTAAATTTTCCATTTCATTTTTGATGCCAGCCAATTGTGCATCTAATTCAGCGTAGCGATCAACTTTCTCTCTAATTTCCATGTTCGCCACCTCCAGCAAACTTACTAGCACATGTAGTGCATAGTTCTACATTATTAAATACTTTTACATGGTCAGCAGTTCCACAACACATGCATGTGGGAATATGCTTTTTGATGAGAAGGCTATTGTCTTCCGTTTGAACGATTTCTACTGCTGCACCTTTTGGAATGTTCATCTGATGTCTAATCTGTGCAGGAATCGTAATTCCACCAGTTCTAGAAATCTTTTTAAATAGTTTGTTTTCCATCTGTTTTTCCTCCTTTGTTTTCCTATGCTCCACTCTGCATTATCCGAGGGCTTGTGACCTCCGTTGGCTGCATTAGAGCAATGGGTTATTTATCCCCAGTGCATTTTTTGTATTCATCTTCTGTAATCGGATAGGCTTCTTTAACATATAAAGAAAAGTAAGCCATAAACTCTTCCTCTGTTAGCTCTTCATCAATCTCGACAAATCGCTTTTCACCGTTCAGATTCTTGATCACAAAATACTGTGATTTCATATTGAGTACCTCCTATCAGTTCTTTTGCTTTTAATACTTTTTTAGAGTAGTCTGTTTCATAAATGCCTTGTTCCCATAACTTTTGAGCTCCTGCAAAACCAATGTTATAAGCCATAAGCATTTGATGTTCGCTTTCGTTCCATTTCAACTTGCTTAATAAGAAGATGCCAGCCTTAGCGCCTTGGTATGGATCAAGCATATTTGTTAGTCCTAACTCTCTTTCTACCTCTTCAAAATTGACTTTATTGACTTGCATAAGTCCAAAATCATCTGTGCATGATATATCTTCTGGATTGAAATTACTTTCTACTTTCATAATCGCAAGTACTAATTTCATATCTAATCCTGCATCTATGCACTCTTCTCTTATATAATCTTGCAAATCCATATCAAGAGGGACATTGTAGTATGTTTTGACCTCTGTTTTTAACTCCTTAGCTTTAGTTTCAACAATTTGTGTTTCGACTTCTATTGGTTTATTCGCAGGAGTAATTGTCAATGCATATATCTTATTCGTTACTATGATAGTGATTATTAGTGAAACCATCAGAAGAGATCTTTTCATTGCTTCATCCTCTTGCATTTTTTAAGTTTGTTTAAAACCACTTTTTTATCCATGTTAAACTCCTATTTCATTGTCACTTTCTCTTATTTTTTCTAGATCTTGATACATAAGAAGTACGCTTAAGTATGCAATTGAACCTAGCAAGGTTGAAGTGAGGACTTTGGGCTTTGACTTGAGATATTGCATTTGCGTATTGAAGTGTATATTTTCTTCATATAAGTGCTTGTATCTTGGGTTTTTAGTTACTTTTTCAAAGAATTCTTGTCCAGTCATACTATTTTTCGATTCTAGCTTCCAATTTTGCCTGAAGCTCTCTTTTTTCCTTTTCATACTCGTGCACTAAACTCCAATCACAAGCATCCCATCGGTCTTTCATATCGATACAGAACAACTCTCTGTCAATCCATTCAATTCTTCTTTTGATTTGTTCATTGGTCATATTCTGATATTCCATTTTTATCACCTCACAATTCCCATATAGGTTTAAGAACTTCAATGATCTGTTCATATGTCATCTTATTATCGTTCTCTTGAAACTTTTGATCTAAAACTATCGCACATTTCTTAAGTTTTAAAATGCCAAGATCTTCTTTACTTACATTTCCATATCGACCTGAATTCGTCATCATTCCTAAAACGATCATAAATGTGTTCAGTTTTGCATATTCTACTAAGCTGTAATCTTTCCATTCATCACAAACTTCTTGAGCAAACTTCTTTCTGTTTAGTCTTGGCTTATCAGGCGGGATAATCCCTTTTTCCTGTAAATCCTTTTTGAAACGTTTTCTTTCGTCTTTTTCACGATTGGTCATACGTTTATATTTCTTCGCTGCCATATACTCCTCCTACTTTAAGAACTAGTTACCATATCTTCTTTTATCGTCATGTTTTTTCAACTTGCATACTAATTCAAAAGTCGTTTGTATCTTTTCTACATTAAACAATGCATCTTCTTTGATTCGATAAACATATAGATATCGTCTGTCATCTCGGATATAAACTGTTTTCGTTGCCAGCTTTAACAATTCTTCAGCAAGATAAGTATCACCAAACCAATGCAATGAGCCGACCATAGTGATAACTCTAGCTTCAAAGTATAGAGAATCTTTTTCTAATCTCATTAGCTTCACCTCCTCACTCTGCATTATTCGAGGGCTTGTGACCTCCGTTGGCTGCATTAAGGAGGACTTTATTCGTCCTCAGTTTTGAATGTGTGTGTGCATTTACAATTTAGCGTTTGTTTTCCTTCTAAATAGGCTTTTTTAATTCTAATCTCTAGATCTTCAGCCATAATAGCTGCAGTTACAATCACAAGAATCAATAGAATAGATGCTAATAACAAACAGTCTTGTATGCTTAGCTTAGAAGTTACTTGACTAAGCAAAACACCTAAAATCACTCCGATTACAACGCTAATCAATGTTTTTTTAATTTTTCTCTTTCGCACTTTCATTTCTCTCCTTTTTATTGTTTTTTATACTTACATAGATTGCATATACAACTATGGCAGTGCAGATTTTATAGATCATTTGTTAAATAACCTCTATTCCTAATGTTCTAGCCATGGCAAAGAGTCCGTTGACTGAAACATCATCATTGTTAATGCTATTTTCATAAACATTGGTTGCTCCACGAATGCCCCATTTTGATTTACAAACACCTTTTAAGAAGTTCAATTCTTTATTCAATCCTTGTTGTTTTAACGCTGGGAATAATTTTTCTACATCATCATCCGTAACATTGGATGTTGAATAATATCGGCTCATCTTGATTCTTGAAAATAGCTGAGCGAATTGTGCTTCCTGTTTTCCTTTCATCTTTGAATAGACCTCTGTATTACCAATCAACACGATTCCAACACCCTTTGTTCCTGTGATTGAGTTTGGATCAGCAAGTGTTCTTATCTGTTCAAGAGCCGATAATTTCAAGTGTTGAGCTTCATCGATGATGATCACTCTGTTTGTTCCTTCAAGCTTATCTCTAATCGAAAGCATCAACTCCATCTTGTTTCTACTTTCAGGAATTTTAAGTGTCCTAGCTAGAAGTCTAAGCATATTGCCTAGAGTTCCAGCTACAGGACTCATTTCCATATAGATTGCTTGCGTTGGATTTTCTCTTACATACTTCTGCGCCGCTTTTGTTTTGCCAATTCCTGCATCACCATGGGCGATTGCGATACCTCCATTTAATTGAGCATATCTAATCATCTTATAAATATCTTCGCTGATAGAAATAGGAATGTAATCTTCCATTGGTTTATATGTTTGAACCTTTTCTTTGATTTCCTTTTGTTCAGTAATAGTGTCTAAATATTCAACGATTTTAGCTTCTACTGCTGTTACATCGCCTTTGTATTTACCACCTCTATACTGCGAAAGAGCTGTCATACTCACGCCAATCAGTGGCGCAATCTTCGCTTGAGAAACACCAGCTTCTTTCATGTATTTCTCAAGTCTTTCTTTTACTGCAACGTTAAGCATAATAATCTCCTCCTTGTCGCTTAATTGAGTTTATATTCATCTTGTCTAAATCCACATCATGCACTTTGTATAACATTGGCTTTTCATCCGCATTTAAGATCTCTAAATCGTAGTTTGGTTTAGAAACATCACTGTCTTTGTTGTCTTTAGCAGATTTCAGCAACAATTCAAGTGCAGTATTTCTATCGATATTAGCAATGATTGAATCCTTGATTGCTTCCTTCGCAACTTTCTTAAGTTCTCTAGTTTTAGCCATCGCAAGTTTTACTTCGTCCTTACTTGCGCCGTATTCAAGTACTGCGACATTGTCTGCTTCAACTTCCATGATGAATCTATCATCAAGGTCATATACTCTAACTCTGGATAAATCATCTGGATCATATCTTAGATAAACTTTCTTATTCAGCATCTGCATGATTAATTCATTGTTGAAGTAATCCAGCTGAGTTCCACCAATCTTCAAACTAACGCCACGTCTTGTCACTTTTTGAGCTCGAGTGGATCTTAACATCATAAGATTTAACTGCTCTTCGGTTGCGGTTGTCTTCGTATGTAGGTTTTCCTGATAAACATCAATCTTTCTTTTACCTTTATCCGCTGCAACTGCACCGTTGTATTCTTCATAATTCAAGTAATATTCAATCAGCTCTTCTATTTCTTTGATAAATGCTTGTTTTTCAGGTATATTTCCGTTTTTAAGTTCAACTTTTAAGATCTCAGGCTTTTCAACTACATTTCCACCTGTATAAGTTGCAAATAATCTAGAAATACTATTTTTGAAATCTAAGAATCTTCGTTCAATAATCTTAGCTTTTGCGTTTCTAACGAGTGCATTGACCATATTGATTCCTAAGCGTTCAAGAATCGGAGGAGGAGTAAATTTATCTTCGTCCTTTTTCTTTTTTCTGTGTCCTGAACCGCCAAAGTCAAATGTTAAGAACTCTCGACCATTATCTAAGTAAACATTTTTAGGTATTCCATACTTCTTGATACCTCGTCTTAATGAATAAATTGAAGCTTGCGATGATGGGGTATCTGTAATGTAGATACATGTCATAATTCCGCTTCGTGCATCCATAAAGGCTGTTAGGTAAAGTCTGAACGTCTTTTCGCCATCCCCAACAATTACATCGATTGTATGGTTGTCTCCAATCCAGTAGTCATTCGAATCCATGTTGTCATAAGTTCTTCGTATGTATGGCGCACATCTATCATCAAATGCCTTATCTCCATCTCTTCCAAGAGTTAAGATTGCATCAGGAATATCGGCTTTTACATGTCTTGTAAAAGTACAATAAGCTGGTATATCCTCATATAACTCAGGTGCTGTATTTTGAATATATAGTTGAGTATATTGATAGCATTTTCTAAGTGGATGCTTTGCTTGATCTAACAAGAAGCTCAAGAATACTTGCCACACATGTTCATCAATTTTCGTGTAGCCTTTTTTCTTTTTTCCTCGTTTATCAATCAAGCCTTCTAGATCTCCATTTTTTAAAGCTTTAAACTTGCGGTAAAGAATACTTGTAGAGAAATTAAGCTCAGGATGTTCTAACTTCATCTTTGTGATGAATAGTTCATCAACTTCACTCTTATTTCTTGCGTTTTCTTTATTCCTGAAGGATTGCCATTCATTAATAACGTTTTCCCAAAAAACACATTCCTCTCTTTCTTGGGTGCTCATAAGCTCCAGCTTTTCAGCATTCTGTACTTCAATGTTAGTGTTTAAGATACCCTTAGATTGGTAGTATTTTTGTTGTTCCTCTTCTGTCAGTTGATCTAGAGGTATGGCATGAACTAATCTACCTCTTGAATTTTTAACTTGTACAGATTTATAAAATCCTTCTGTGACAAGTTGTTGAATTCTAACTCTGTGACATCCTTTTAATTCTGCTAATTCTTGAAGTGTTAGCGTCTCCATTTAACCACCTCCTCACTCTGCATTATTACGAGGGCTTGTGACCTCCGTTGGCTGCATTAAGAAGGACTGGTCATTATTTACCAGTACCCACTAATTCAAATGGATCTATAACCAGCTTCTCAGCTAGTATTTTTAAACTTGAATAATCAGGTAAATGAACTTTATTTTCATAATTAATAACTGATTTGAGAGTTAAGCCAGTGTAATAAGCAAATTCTTTTTGTGTCATTTTTAAAGAATTTCTTATTATTTTTAAATTCTCTGCAAAACTATTGCTCTTACTAACAACATGCAAATATTTGTGTTTAGATAAGTCATTCTCCATTAAGTACATAGGATTTACATTGAAGAGTTTTGCAAGCAAGCAAAGGTTTTTAGCTGTAGGTTCACGTCTACCAATTTCATAACTTGCAATTGTGTGATGAGAAATATTAGTTTTTTCTTCAATATCTTCTTGTTTAAGTTTGAAAGATTTTCTTAATAAACGAAGATTTTTACTAAAATTATTTGTTTTATGTTCACTCGTTTCTTCAACTAATGTGTCTATTTCACATTGTTCAACGTCTATGTTGGATTCGGATGCCCTTTCTATGTGAGAAAATATGCGATCTATTTCTTCGGTTTTAACACCCTTGTTATTGTTTTGTTTGTTATCGTTATAATAGAAAATAATCATTATTATTCCTCCTTAAAAATATCATTTACATTACATTCCAATACTCTTGCAATTTCTTTAGCTCTTAACGGATGTATCTTTTTTGTTTCTTGCCTTTCAATTCTGCTTAGAGCTTGATTACCTAAGCCTGCCTCAATAGATAATTTGCATTTAGACAAACCTTTAGCTTTTCTCTTCTTTTTGATTTCGTCAATATTTGGTATTAAATACATATAATCACCTCCAAATGTATCCATATGGCTACATTAGTTATATTATAAGATACCCACATGGTTAGGTCAAGACGTTTTTTTATTTATTAGATGTGTTTTTTCTATCCAAGTGGTTACATAATTGCTATACTATAAAAGAGGTGATAAGCGTGAAGCTCGCTGACAACATAAGACTTTTAAGAAAAGAAAAAGGTTTAACGCAAAAACAAATGGGTGAACAATTAAATATTCCATTTAGAACAATTATGAATTGGGAACGTGGCGTAAGAGAACCTAGCTCACAGAATATGGTTGCACTAGAAAAATTTTTTAATGTGAGTGGATCTTTTTTGCGTGGAGAAACAGATATAAGAGAGCCTATGATATGGGATGATTTAGATGTTCTAAATTCTATAAATAACGAATTCCCTCAAATGCTTAAAAGAGTATTAAATATATTTGAACAAGAAGACGAAGATAACCAACATGCAATTTTTACAATAATTTCTGAATTGCAAAGTATCTTAATGTCTAATAAAAAAGAAGAGAAAAAGAAAGTTCTTTACATGGCAATGCTTAATTTAAAAACAATTAACGATACATTAAAAGTTAATAAAACCCACGACTAAAATACTACATATATTAGACTTTATCTTCCCTTATATCCAAGTGCGATAGGATATATCAAAATACGATATTTTTATAAAAAAAAGATGCAAATTCCATTATAAAATCTGCATCTTTTTTATGTTTTCATTGACATAGTAGGTATACTATGTTATAATAATAATGTAAAGAGGGAAGGAGGTGTTAAGATGGATGAACATATTAGCGAGATTATAAAAGACCTCTCAGAAGCTTTCCTAGCAATTGTTAGTTCGATCTGCTTAATCATTACTACCATTATTACTGCTAGAAAAAAATCCAAGAAGTCCAAATCCAAATCTCGAAAAAGGGTTAAAAGATGAGGGAAACCTCATCTCCCTATTTCAATTATAATATAACATGTTCGTCTATCATCATCAATGAAAATCTTAGATATTATTGTATGCGCATTATCCTTAGTTGTTATTATTGAAGGCTTCGAAGGAGAGTTTGCCAATCCTACTATTTTTGATATTACGAAATGGATCAGCTGTATAGCAATGATTGCATGCTATATCAACTACAGAAAAAGAGGTGATTTAAATGACTGAATTTAATGAAAATGAATATAAACGAGAATGGAGAAAAGAGAACATGAAACCTGTTCGTGCGAGCTTTAAAAAAGACTTCGTAGATCAATTCAAAGAGGCATGTAAAATTCTTGGAATTAGTCAAGCAGACGCTATTCGTGAAGCCATGAATAATACTATTCAAAAAGCTGATGAAATTAGTAAAAAATAATAGCTTAAAATCACCTTTTAAGAAACGTAAAAAAATTAGTCTTTTTTTGAAAATCTCACTGTAAATCCATTTTTATTAAAAGGTTGTTGAAAACTATAAAAAAGCCGATAAAATGGGGGTTTTTGAGAATTTACAGTGAAAATCCTAAAAACTTACAGTGAGATTTCTTTTTTTACCTCTTAAAATTAAATTTATATATACAGATTTTTAATTCTTTTAAAACCTTAAAACTTACCTTTTAAAAGTCATAAAAGCCTTTATTTATCGGCGATTATTGACTTTTTTTATTTTTGTTTAAAAGGTAGTAAAAGGTTTTTAAAAGTTCATTTTTCATTATTTTTTTAAAATTCGACTATTCTTCAAAAATGCTCTTTTTTTATGATTTTTTTGTTGCAAAATAAAAATTACTGTTTTTCATAGTATTACAGTAATTTCACTCGAAATTGCACGATTTTATGGGCTTTTTTAAACTTTTTACGGGTTTTTACGGATTTTTTCAGCTTAATTTCTCACTGTAAATCTTTTCTATTCTATTTGATAACTCACATCGATCATACTCGTATTTAATAAGACATGAACAGGATGAATACTATTTTCAACTTCTTTTACTCCATCAAAAGTATATGGCTTCTTATTTTCAAACTCTTCAAAACACTTCATATCACTCGTTGCCTCATGCATAGTGACAACTCTATTATTCTCATCAATATATAATTTCATTTTTGGCTCCTTTCAAGAAAAAAGATGGACTCTTATTGTCCATCATCTTCGTTTTGCGCATTTGCGATATTTTGTTGAATCTGTTCACTTGCCGCTTTTAATTGATTTGAAAGATCAGGATCTTTCGCACTTGTCATATTATCCGTAACAGGACCATCACCAGCTCCGGTTTTTGTCAATTTTAAATATGTCCAGCCATCGGCCGTATGTGTATCATCAATCAAATAATTATAAGAATCAATTTCTAGATCATACATCTTTGAGCTATCTTTATTTGTAAAATATGTATCAATTGGCAATTGTTCATTCACAATATTATATGCACTATCAAGTGCTGCATTTGCCACATCATCCGTTGCACTATCAACTAGATCAATATGCACACGTAGTGTTGCACTTAATAAATTCACACTTACCTTTTCTACATTATCAATGTTTCCTAAAGCACTCTCAAGAGATGAGATATTGTCTTTTGTGATGGCAGGATCTAAATCCGTTTTTGAAAAACGACTACCTTCTACAGGTCGATTTTGTCCACCTAAACTTGTCAATAATACATATCCTACAATCACAACAGGAATCATAATTATAATAACAGTAAACCATACAAGCTTGTGTCCTTGGCCTGTAGGTTTATTGGACGTATGTCTTCTACGCTTCATCTTGGCCATTAAAAAACCTCCTAATAACGTACTTATTATAACACAGTACACAAAAACATTAAAAGTCTGAATGAATCAGACTTTTATCTTTTCTTTAATTCTTCTTGAATCAACTCATTTGTACGCTTAGGATTTGCCTGACCACGACTTGCCTTCATGACCTGACCTACTAAGAATCCAACGGCACGATCCTTACCATTCTTGAAGTCTTCAATCGATTGTGGGTTGGCATCTAAAACACTGTTAACGATAGCTAAAATAGCACCATCATCACTTACTTGTTTCATACCCTTTTCTTCGATGACCTTCTTAGGATCTTTTCCTTGCATAACCTCTTCAAATACAACTTTACCTTGTTTACCACTGATTTCTCCAGCCTCGATCACATTGATCAAGCTAGCCAAGTTTTCACTTGTACAAGGCACCTTCGCAAAGCTTAAGTTGTTTTTGTTTAAATAAGCTGAAACATCTCCAATAATCCAGTTGCATGCTTTTTTCGCAAATTTTGTCGATTTTAATACTTCTTCAAAGAAATCTGCCATTTCTCGATCAGAAACCAATACACCTGCATCATATTCACTTAATTCATAATCTTTCATGAAACGAGCTAAACGAGCATCAGGAAGCTCTTCTAGATTATCCTGAATGGATTTAACCCAGTCAAGATCCAATTGGATAGGAAAAATATTTGGTTCTGGGAAATATTTATAGTCAACATTTCCTTCTTTTTTACGCATTAGAATTGTAGTCTTTTGTGCTTCATCATAACGACGAGTCGCCTGTTCTACTTTTTCACCTGCATCTAATAATGCAGATTGACGTTCAATTTCTGCTTGAACTGCTTTTTGAACATTCGCAATGGAGTTCAAGTTTTTGATTTCTGTCTTTGTTCCTAAAGTATCTTTATCTTTACTCAAAGAAATATTGACATCACAACGCATACTTCCTTCTTCCATCTTAACATCACTGACATTTAGATATAAAAGATTTTTACGAAGTGTTTCCACATAAGCAGCTGCTTCTTTAGCACTATGCATATCTGGTTTTGATACAATTTCAATCAATGGTGTTCCAGCACGGTTGAAGTCAATATATGTACCTGTATCTTTATGGAACTGTTTTGCGGTATCCTCTTCCATATGAATACGCTCGATGCGAATTTGTTTCTTTTCTCCATCCACATCAATTTCTACATATCCATTTGTTCCAATAGGATGAAATTGTTGTGTAATCTGGAATCCTTTTGGTAAATCTGAATAGTAATAGTTTTTACGATCAAAACGAACCAATGTTTCAAGATCACAATGCATAGCTGTACATGCCTTGATAGCCAAGGCTACAGCCTCTTTATTTACACATGGTAAGCATCCAGGATGACCTAGATCCACAACACTTGTACATGTATTTGCGACTTCTCCAAAGCGCACAGGTGCACCAGAGAACATTTTTGTATTTGTCTTTAATTCACAGTGAATTTCAATACCAATCGTTACAAAATAATTCATTATTATCCCTCCAAACATTGTCCTTTTAAGCCAGTGCATTCTTCAATCGCACTAGATACATCAAACATTTTTTGTTCTTCAAAAGGCTTACAAGTTAAATTCACAGCCACAGGCATAGAATCTACTTTTCCTAGCGGAAGTGTAATACTTGGATAACCAGAGAAATTTTGTAACTGCATATGTTCTTCGGCAAAACTAGATACGCCAAAACGAACATCTGAACTTTCATTGATTAATGGTGCAATTGTTGGTGCTGCAACACTTAATACAGCATCACATTCTTCAAACATCTTCGCGTAAGCTTGAACGATCAAACGACGAATCTTTTGGGCTTTTCTAAATAAACGATCTTGATTTTCTTCAAACAAAGAATATGAACCAATCACGAAACGAGCACGAACATAGCTTGAGAAACCTTTTGTACGTGTATTTGTCATGACTTCTTCTAAATCTTGACCATCTTCACGCATACCAAAACGAATACCATCTAGATTTGAATGATTGGCTGTTGCTTCTGCATTCGCAATTGTCTTATAGACAGGTGCAATCAATTCCATATATTCTTTTGGCATTTCCACTTCAACGATCTTAGCTCCTTTTTCTTCTAATTTAGAAACTAAAGCGTTGAATTGAGCCTTTAATTCTTCGTTTTCAACTTCATCGATTACCGTTTTAAATACACCAATCGTTTTATTTGTAAGATCACTATTCAATAATTTAGAATATTCACCAACAGCTTCATAACTTGAAGTCATATCATGATCATCACGACCTGCAAGTACTTCTAAAGCTAATGCAGCATCTTTTACATTCGTTGTGAAATATCCAACGTGATCTAATGAACTCGCATAAGGAATAATACCATAACGTGAAATACGTCCATATGTTGGTTTAACCCCAACAACACCACAATATGCTGCTGGTTTTCGAACACTATCACCTGTATCTGTACCAATGGCCAATGGTACACATCCTGCGGCAACTAAAGCAGCACATCCACCGCTTGATCCACCTGGAATGCGGTCTAGATCATAAGGGTTGTGTACAACACCTGTGTAAGCATTCTTGTTGGTTCCACCCATACCAAGTTCATCCATGCTTGCCTTACATACAAAGTCAGCTCCTGCTTCTCTTAATTTTTTTACAATTGTCGCATCATAAACAGGAACATAGTTATCTAAAATACGGCTGCTTGCGGTTGTACGAATACCACAAGTAGAGATGTTATCTTTTAAGGCAACACTAACACCAGAAAGTTTTCCAGTATTTGTATTTGTATCCTCATCGATCATAGTTACTACGGCATTTAATTTTGGTTGAACCGCATTGATTTTTTCAATAACGGCTGTTTTATTTGCACAATTTGAAATTTCCATCTTACTTCACCACCTTTGGAACGTGAACATGTCCCATACGCGCATCTTTTACATTCTTCAATGCTTCTTCTTGCGTTAATACATCACTTACAACGTCCTCTCTTAAGAATGTTGTAGGTGCTTCAAAAGGATAAACCATAGGTTCTACACCTTCTGTGTCCACTTTTTCAAAAAGGGATACTTGTTCTTCTACGGCAACGAAATCTTTTTTCAATTCTTCGATTTCTTCATCGCTCAAATCAAACTTCAAGTCGTTTGCCAATTTGTGAAAATATTCTGTACTGAACTTTTCCATACTTTCCTCCTATATCTTACTGATCACATTACATTCACTTGAACCAGATGCTCTCTCTATTAATGCATACACTGTATCATCATTTAGAATGGTAATCAAATAGTCGCATTTTTTTGAACTAAATGTATCCATCTGATCTTTTACATCTTCAATCACAGCCAAGATTTCTCCGGCTGTCTTTCCGTGTGCTGTAATTGTCAAATTTAATTTCTTTAATTTTTTAGATTCAAACTTAGCTTCACCCGTAATATACGTGTTATCTGGAAGAACTCTTGAAATCTCTTCTTTAAAAGACGCAAATTCCGTTGCGGCCGATGAATCCAATTCTGTAAAGCGTGAACTTGGAACCAATGTCCACTCTTGATTTAAAGAAGTAAAGCTTCCTTGTCCACCCTTATAATATCCTTCATAGATATAGCCACCTTTACCGGTTGTATTTGAATCATCCAAGCGATAAGCTGCTATAAAGATTGGAATATTCTTATTGATTTCATTGAAACGCTCATGCATATAGGAAGCTAATTTAGAAAAAGTAACCTCCAAATAGTTTTTCATCTTCTCATCCGTAATTTCTACACTTGAACCATCCGATGCGTTTAATTCTCCATTCACGACAAGGCCTAATGAAATTCCTTTTAGATTATCGTTTGTGTACCAATCCAATTCATACAAATCAACTAAAATTGTCGCATTTGTCACAATTCCATTTCCCGTATCAAATTCTTCATCGGCACTTGGATTTAATCCATTTGGATTTCCATCACGAACCGTTCCCAATAATCCTCTAGATCCGTCTGTCGCATCCAATTCATCATAATCTAAGAATTGATGTGTCTTATAGCCTACTGTAGTAGGTGAAAAATACTTTTTTGATAGATCCATCAATCCACTTTCCATTTCTACACGTAAATCTGTATCTTGGATCAAACCTACATGTTTACTTCTTGTATCACTGGATTCATAAGGCAAAATAGCTTGATATGAATCGTCATCTAAGGCATTTGCCTGATTCTTATTTCCGGTAGAACAAGCGCATAAACATAAAGCGAGTAAACCCAATACTAATTTATTCTTTCGCATTTTCTACCTCCTGCACAAACTCTTCTTCACTCATTGTCATAACACCTAGACTCTGGGCTTTTGTAAGTTTTGAACCAGCTGCCGTACCATAAATGACATAATCTGTTTTTTTAGATACAGAACCCGACACATTCGCGCCTAAAGATTCTAAAATAGCTTTCGCCTCATTACGCGTATAATGTTCTAGAGTACCCGTTAATACGCATGTTTTATTTGTGAAACGACTTTGTACAACTTGTTTCTTTTCTTGTGTGAAATTACATCCAGCCTGTTTTAAGACTTCAATTAAATGAAGATTCTTTTCTTCTTTAAAGAAAGCTACAACACTTTGGGCTGTAATCAAACCAATATCATGAATCGTAACTAAATCATCCATACTTGCATGCATTAAAGTATCGATATCACCAAATTGTTCAGCTAAGATCATAGCTGCTTTTTTACCAACTTGACGAATTCCAAGACCATATAAGATGACACCCAATGGCTGCTTTTTACTATTTTCAATGGATTCAAGTAGCTTATCCACAGATTTCTTTTGATAGCCTGGTTTTTCAATCAATTCATCATAATAACGAGCTAAGAAATAAATATCTTCAATCGAATTTAAATAACCCCATTCGTGTAATTGTTCAATTTTCTTATCACCTAAAGTATCGATATTCATCGCATCTCTTGAGGCAAAATGAATCATGCTTTCGACAACACGAGCCGGACAATCCTGGTTGATACAATAGTGGGCTGCTTCATCGGGTAGTCGCACTAAATGGGAACCACAAATTGGACATGTCGTTGGGAAATGATATGGCACTTGTGTTCCATCTCTTCTTTCAGGTACGCTTGTCACAACTTCAGGAATGATTTCTCCTGCTTTTCTGACCACAACAATATCACCAATACGAAGATCTTTATTCACAATCATATCTTCATTATGTAACTGAGCTGCACTTACTGTTGTTCCGGCAACACGAACGGGTTCTAATACCGCATTCGGTGTAATTTTTCCTGTACGTCCTACTGTAATCACAATATCTTTTAATCGTGTTAAGACTTCTTGTGCAGGAAATTTATAGGCTGTCGCATAACGAGGAACCTTTACGGTGCTTCCAAGCCTTCTTTGATCAGCTAAATTATTTAATTTAATGACCATACCATCGATTTCATAAGGTAGGTCCTCACGTTGTTCTTGAATTTCTTGGATAAATTGCCATATCTCATCTACGGTTGTGCAAACTTTACGCAATGGATTTGTTCTAAAATGCATCTTGGACATGGCTTCCAAAGCTTCTTCTTGTGTTTGTACCGCAAAATCAGACGCATTCTGGAAATAATACCAATAAGCATCGAGTTTACGGCTTGCACATACACTTGAATCCAATTGTCGAATGCTTCCTGCAGCTGCATTTCTTGGGTTCGCAAAAGGGGCTAGCCCTTTTTCTTCTTGTCTTTTATTTAATTGTTCAAAGCTTGCCTTAGGCATATATACTTCACCACGAACCTCAACATGTCGCGTTTCAGGGATGTGCATAGGAATAGAAAGAATCGTTTTAACATTGTTTGAAACATCTTCTCCAACAATTCCATCACCCCTGGTCACAGCTCGAGTAAAGTTACCATCATCATATAGTAATGCCATCGCAAGTCCGTCGTATTTGCATTCTACGACAAATTCTGGGTTTGAAACACTTTCGGATATTCTTTGAACAAACTCTTCAATTTCTTCTTTATTAAACACATTGCCTAAGGACAACATTTGTGAATCGTGCGTAACCTTTTCAAATCCCTCAAGTACAGATCCAATGATTCTTTGACTCGGACTATTCGCATCAAACATTTCTGGATGTTTTTCTTCTAATGCCATTAATTCCTGCATCAAACGATCGTACTCTTGATCAGACACACTCGGATTATCATATACATAATATTCAATAGAATACTTTTCTAATTCTTTACGTAAGTCTAAAATTCTTGCCTTTTCATCCATCATACTCACCTAGGCTTTCTTTAAAGAAGGATGTGATGCATTTAGCTTTTTCACACCAATCGTATGACCAAAGGCAATGGTTGCGACATCTCCACGAATTTCAAGCACAACACCTTGACCATAGATCGTATGTTCAACGGCATCCCCTTTACGTAAACGTATTTTCTTTTTATTCGCACCAAGCTTAGATGGTCTTCCTGTTAAGGATTGAGACACAACAGTCTTTGGTTGTTTTGGTGCTTCTTCTTTTTCTTCTTGTTCAATATATTCCATTGGGATTTCAGCTCTAAAACGACTTGGTGTTTTAAACGCATCCTGCATATAGCTAAAGCCTGTATTCCATGTAATATATAGTGTTTTTTTAGCACGTGTCATCGCAACATATAGAAGTCGTCTTTCTTCTTCTAATGCCTTCATGCCACCTTCATCACAGGCTCTAGAACTTGGGAATACACCATCGTTAAAGTTAACTAAGAATACTGTGTCAAATTCTAGTCCTTTTGCGGCATGTACCGTCATTAAGCTGACTGTATTTTCGCTTGTTTCCTGTGTTTTATCTGTAAATAAGGCAATGTCTTGCAAATAAGATTCCAAAGTCATTTCTGGATCTTCAATCATACTTTGGGCAATGTCTTCTTTTAATTCTTTTAAGTTATCGATACGGTCTTGACCACTTTCGCGATCTTCTTTCAACATCGAAATATAGCCAGTTGTATCTAATACATAGTCTAAGAAATCTTCTAAGGCATAATGTTCTCTATTTTCACGTAGATCTTCAATCAAGTCTACAAACATTTCACATTTCTTCGTAACGGCTGTACTTAATCCGATTGGATCTTTCATGACATCATATAGATTCATGTGTCTTTCGGCAGCTTGTTTTTGAAGATTTTCAATTGTACGTGCACCAATACCACGGCGTGGCACATTGATAACGCGAAGCACAGCTAAATCTAATGCCATTTGGTCTGGATCTTCTTCGTTGCGGTTTGTACATAATCTTAAATAACATAGGGCATCTTTGATCTCTTGTCTTTCATAGAAACGAATTCCGCCATAGATTACATATGGAATGCCTACCGATTTAAAGATACGTTCAAAAGCACGTGAAGAATAGTTTGAACGATAAAGAATCGCCATATCTTTATACTCTAAACCTTTTTTATGTTTTTCATTGATTTGACGAGCTACAAAGATTGGTTCTTCACTATCTTCTTTTCCTTCAAACATCGTAATCTTTTCATCACCAGGAAGTTTTGTGTATAGATCTTTATCAATACGTTCCTTATTGTATTTAATAACGGCATTACTTGCGTCTAGAATAGGTTGTGTTGAACGATAGTTTTCATTCAAAATTACAGTTTTACATGGTTCAAAATCTTTATTAAATTTCAAAATAATGTCAACACTTGCTCCACGCCAAGTATAGATGGTCTGGTCTGGATCTCCTACAACACATAAATGTGTATTCTTTCCAGTTAGTAGTTTAATAATTCCATACTGAATAGGGTCCACGTCCTGGAACTCGTCAACATGAATGTAGTCTAAACGATTTTGCCACTTCTCACGAACAGAAGATACGCTATTTAATAAGCGATGTCCTTCTAATAATAAATCATCGAAGTCCATAGCCTTCATTTCGTTACGACGCTTTTCATAGCCTGCATAGATTTTAGCTAAAGTAATGCTGACATCATCCATTGCCATATTACCTGCCATTTGTGGATCGATATAGTTTGTCTTATAAGCACTAATAGCACCTAATGCACGATTATAAGAAATCGTTGTTTTATCCACTTCTAATGCTTTATAGATTGGCTTTAAGATGGCCTTTTGATCTTCTGGATCCATAATTGCGAATGTTTTTGGATACCCAATCAAGTCGGCATCTTCTCTAAGCATTCTTACACATAAAGAGTGAATGGTTGAAATGCGCACTACACTTGCCATACTGCCTAATTGTGCAGTAAGTCGTGTTTTCATTTCATTCGCTGCTTTATTCGTGAATGTAATAGCCAAGATGCGGTTTGGTAAAATACCACAATCTTGGACTAAATAAACAATACGTGCCATTAAGACACGCGTTTTACCACTACCTGCACCCGCAATAATACGAACGTGTTCATTGATTGTCGTTGCGGCAGTTCTTTGATTTTCATTTAATGTATCTAATATTGAGTTACTCATAATTTTTAATCACCGTATCAATTTTACCATAAAACACAAAAAAAGTGCTCAGAAATATGAGCACTCAAAACCTCAGAAAACGAATATCTTCGTATTTACTATATTTATTGGTAAAACTCTTCATGATTGCTTTGACGATTTCTATCTTTTTCTGTTTTGGTGTTAAAACAGTAGGAATAAATCTATAATCCATCAACAGATGCATAGCCATTTACTTTCGCTGTCTTTTCTAACACTTTATCTAGTCTTCCTGTGTCTTTGTGAAACCAGATTCCTTAATGCATTGTTCTAAGAAAGCCAAGTCTTTTTCTTTAGCACATACATCGTGGAAATATAAGAATTTTTCTTTATAACGAAGCACAGCCTCCAATACATAGATACCATCTTCTTGCCATGAATCCATCCAAATCGTTTTCTTATCATATTGGATTGGATCTTGTTCCATAATGTTATCTAAGTTTGTGACAATACCCGGTTGTTTACTAGCCTGAATCAACCAGTCCCATTGTGCTTCATCTGTATATGGTGACATTAAACACAAGGCTTGATTGACTGGATCATAACTTCTTTCAGCGGCACCACTGGCAACCACTCTTGCATCTTCAAATAAGTGATACACTTCACGAATACGATATTGAATGGCCTCCTGCTCCATATTTTTGGCATCAGACAATTTATTTTCTCTACCCAGCTTTTCACATAGATCCGCATATGCATCCAAAGGAAGATCTACATTATGATCTTTTTCATAAGCTGCTTCGATATATTCGCAAATATCATTGGCATGCTTAATTGTTGTTTCATTCATTAATGTATACTTTCCAACACCCTCTTTGGCAAGTAAAGTTAATGCACAATTCTTATAGAATTTGGCATCTCTTTCCCAATCATTCCATACATAGAAGGCATCCATTAAGTCACGAGTATTCATATGTTTGAATTCTTTTAAATCCAAATCGCCCTGACTTGTAAGAATGCGATTTTCTTTTTGTAGAGGCAAGAAATATGTTTCATCATACATATAATTTTGTTGGCGCATCACTTCATTTTCCAAAAGAACTCCACGAATATAATCCATTTCATCCTCATACATAGAACTCAATCGATCAAAATCTTCATCCTTATCGAATTCCATATCATCCATCAATTCATATTCACCAGGAACTTCTTCCTGAATATCTTTAAATATATCTACCACAAACGCATGAAATCCAGGACCTGCATGACGTGTATTGGCACGTAAAACCATGTCGCCATCTTCTTCTGTCACAACAATCTTTCCTTGTGGACAAACTAAGATATCAACATGATCATAACGATCTTCAATTTGCACTTCTTCACGTCTTGCGATAAGGCCTAAAACTTCATACAATTCATTCATTTCTTTTTCATTTCGATCTTTACAAATCATTTGAACAAACATGTTAAAACCTCCTTCTAGAGTCACACTCTATTATATCATAGTTGGCAAATGTATGTTATAATTATACAGTTAAAGGAGAACTAAGTATGAATCAAATTGCTAAAGAATGGCAAGACTATGAAGTTATTGATACTGGAAATAAAGAAAAACTAGAAAGATGGAATCAAACGATTCTAAGAAGACCGGATCCTGTGGCAATCTGGCCAATTGAAGATGAGCGTGCATGGAATAAGGCGGATGCTGTATATCACCGTTCTAAATCGGGTGGTGGTCATTGGGAAATGAAAAAGCCTGTTAAAGAATTCTGGACAATTGGATATAAGGGATTGCGCTTTAAAATCAGTCCAACTGGATTTAAACATACAGGACTATTCCCTGAACAAGCTAGCAACTGGGATTTTATGGCCAATAAGATCAAAGAATCAAAACGCGATGATCTAAGAATCTTAAACCTATTTGCCTATACAGGCGGTGCTACCATGGCTTGCTCAAAAGCTGGGGCTAAAGAAGTTGTGCATGTAGATGCCTCAAAAGGTATGATTCAATGGGCAAAAGAAAACATGCAGCTTTCTAATTTACAAGATCATACAATTCGTTTCATTGTAGATGACTGTATTAAATTTGTAAAAAGAGAACAAAGAAGAGGAAGAAAATACGACGGTATCGTCATGGATCCACCTAGTTATGGTAGAGGTCCAAATGGCGAACTTTGGAAACTTGAAGAAGAATTATTCCCATTAATTCAAGAATGTATGAAAATCTTAAGTGACGATGCGCTATTCTTTATTGTGAACTGTTATACAACTGGATTTAGTTGTTCAACACTAAATGAAGCCTTATCTAGATCAATTCAAAAAGAAAAAGGCGGGCACATTGAATGTGGTGAAAACCTACTTCCTGTTACGACAAACAACAGTGTATTACCATGTGGAATCTTTGGAAGATGGACTAACGACTAGTCCATCTTTTTTTGTTTAGAAAAAGAAAAAAGGAAGAAAACTCTTCCTAACAAACCATCCACTCTGGATAAAATTGAATCCCATTTTTAATCATACGATGAATCAAAGGCCTTCCCAAAGTCTGGAAATAATGTTCAATCGTTGTAACTTGTAAAACTAAAAGATCTGCCGTTTTCCCAATTTCAATCGAACCACGATCCGCTAAATTAAATTCTTTAGCTGGTAAAGATGTCATACTTTCTAGTAATTTTCTAGAACATACTCGATGTGTTTGAAACAACACATAACTCATGGGTGCCATACTATATACATAGGAGTTTGGAAGTCCAAATCCACAACTCATTAAAAAAGTTTCTGGAATTTCATTTTTTAATTCACTTAAGCGATGTAAAACTGGAAGCTTAGGCTGATTCTTTTTATAAAAAACATCCTGCTCTAATTTCATTCTTTGCGAATTTGGATTGTCACAAATCAAAGTTAAGATTCCATTTTGACGCATCGCATATAACGCATTGATATCCTGTCTTAATTGATCCCCCAAACGAACATGCATAAAACTTTTATATTGACAATCAATAAAAGCCGGTACAACACACTCTCCCTGTGCATCAATGACACGAGTTGCCGGATCTAACCATTCCTTATATGAACCTGTATTGATTTCAATAATCTTATTATGGTGACACGCAATAAAGGCATGATGCAAGATTGTAAAATCCTTATCACATGTATATAAGTTTTCAATATTTTTAATCAGTAAAGTTGCCTTCATGATACATGTGACCTTCCTTTCAATAGATGCTATAATAATTATACAACGAGGTGATGCGAATGTCTTTATTTAATCGAAGAAAGAAACCCATAATAGTAACAATCCATGGATTTGGAAGAAATCTAAGTCATGAATTCGATCCATTGGCTCGCTATTTAAAGGCTAGAAAATATGAAGTAATCCAATTTGATATGTATGATTTAAACAATCCAAATGACGCCAACTACAAAGATTGGGTTCAAAGATGTGAAGCTAAATTAAGTCTTGCCATCAAAGAAAATCCCAACGTGATTCTAATTGGTTTTTCCATGGGAGGCGTAATTGCCAGTTATTTGGCAAGCATTTATAAAGTACAATCATTAATTCTATGTGCTCCTGCCTTTGAATATCTAGACATCAAAAAAGTAACAGGATTATTTAAAAAATCCGACAAAGAAAAGAAAGGTCCAAGCTCAAAGCAATACCAAACCTTCACGAAGATTGTTTCTCAATATAAAGAATCCATTTCTCAAATTGAATGTCCAATCCTTATGTTGCACGGAACAAGTGATGAAGTGATTGCTCCATCAAGCTCAACACATGCCTATAAAAAGATTCCAGCACAAAAGAAACGCCTGATTTATATTGAGGATGCCAAACATAGAATGTTGTATGATGGAAGAATGGAACAGACTGTTTTTACTTTGATTGAACAAATGCTTGAAGGTAAAATATTTTAAAAAACTCACTCAATTGAATCAATGATCAATTTGTGTTAAACTACATTTGCTAGGAAAAACATACGTTTTGAGGAGGCAGTCTTGTTAGCGACACTGCTTCCTTTTTTTTGTAAAATAATAAAGCCAGTTTAAAATGTCCCGATTTGAAAAGATAAACAAACCATTTTTTCACACGAATCCAAGAAAAGACCAATCAAATTTGACTAGTCTATTTTAAATGATCCGTTTTTCAAATCTTCTGCTAAGAAAGGCATAAAGTAAAATGGAATCGTAACCAATTTCTTTTCATGATCATACCCATAATTATTCTTTGATACTTTAATCGCCATTTCAAATGAATTTTGATTTGAAAATTTATCTAAAGAATTTAAAACACCCTTACCCTTTTTCACATCTAAAGGATACAGTTTGTTATCGGATTCAATAATGAATTCTAATTCTGCATCATTTTTTCCACGCCAATAATATAGTCCGATTCCTTTTGCGACTAATTCATTCGCAACATAGTTTTCGTAAAATATACCAGATAAAGTATTCTCTTTATTTGGAGCAACAAAAGAAGATGCATTAATTCCACTTTGATATGAGAACATACCAATATCTCCCAAAAACAATCTGAATTTACCTTCACCATCTGGAATCAGAGGCATTGTGACATGTTGTTTTAATTGGAAAGATTGATTCACAATATGAGCTAAAGTCAACCATTGAATTGGATGGAAATAATCTCTCGTTTTCGTCTTTTCTTCGATAAATCCGGGTGAAAAATTCTTAGATTCTTTATTTAGCTGTCCATATATATTTGAAAATAAATTCTTTGAACGTAAACAAGATTCTCGACTTGCCTGATACAATTCCATATCCGATAAATAGTTATCGTACAAATCCTTTAATACTCTTCTTGATTCTAGAAAACTATTGGATTCAAAGTATGTATTCACTGCTTCAGGCATACCTCCAATCAACAAATATTTATAAAACTCATTTAATACTAATTCATGTATACTACTATTTAATGGAGTTCTACTCTCATATGCCTTTTTTGTCACATTAAACAATTTTTCATTGCTATTCAATAAGAATTCATCAAAACTTAAAGGATATATAGTGAGTTGTTCAATCTTACCAACAGGAAACATAAACTTCTGTGTGGATCCATTTCTTGTTAATTCTCTTTGAAGACGAATTCGTACCATTGAACCTGTCGCAATGATTGGAATTTCTCTAAAATCCTGGCAAAAATATTTTAAAGAAGAAATAATATTCGGACATTCTTGTATTTCATCAAATATTAAAAGTGTATTCTTAGTAATATCTTTACCTTTATATAAGGAAATATATTCAATTATTTTTTCTGCATTAGCTGTATGATCACAAAAATCGCGTATTTCATCTTCAATTTTAAAATCAATATATATATAAGAATTTGAATAATATTCTTCGGCAAATATATCCTTAACAAGATATGTTTTCCCATTATGTAAAGCTTTACATAACGGCAATAATGTAAAGTTGAGAATAATGTAAAGTAAAGCTTATAAACCTTATAAATAAAGGATCTTTGGCTAAATTACTTT
>NZ_CAKVMR010000002.1 GCF_934772795.1 uncultured Holdemanella sp. | reverse complement strand
GTTTCTTTTGTTAGGTGTCTGGCTAACGAAATTGCTCACATTTCTATTCACCACCCATTTGCAAAAGAGGAGCTTATTTAAAAAACCGTTGGATTACTCCCCAACGGTTTTCTTATAAGGCATTTTTGTACGCATATCTTTTAATCGATCTAATGCCGCAAGTAGAGTTTCATCTTTTTTTGCAAAATGGAAACGAATATAGCGGTTTTCCTCTTCTTTAAAGAAACTAGATCCAGGAACGGCAGCTACACCCACATTTTTAATGAGATCCACACAGAAATCTAAATCTGAATCGTAACCAAACTCACTAATATCGACCATGACATAATAAGCTCCTTGCGGTTCGGTATGTGGAATATTTAATTCTTTTAAACCATTGATGAATAAATCTTTCTTGTGTGTATATAGCTTTTGAAGTTCATCATAATAAGCATCCTTAAATTCAAGACCGACAACGGCAGCTTCTTGAAGAGGCGCAGCCGCACCAACAGTTAAAAAGTCATGCACTTTTTTGATTTGTTCGATGATATTTTCTGGGGCAATACAATAGCCTAAACGCCATCCTGTAATGGAATACGTTTTAGATAGGGAACTACAAGAAATGGTTCTTTCAAACATACCTGGTAAAGAGGCAAAATATGTATGTTTGTATGGAGCATATACAATGTGTTCATATACTTCATCTGTAATCACATATGTATCATATTTTACGGCAAGACTTGCGATATATTCCAATTCTTCTTTTGAGAAGACTTTTCCACAAGGGTTGCTTGGATTGCACAAAATCAAAGCTTTCGGATTTTGTTGAAACGCATTTTCTAATTCTTCTTTATCAAAGTTGAATACAGGTGGGTGTAAAGGAACATAAATTGGCTTGGCACCACAAAGAATGGTATCTGCTCCATAATTTTCATAGAATGGAGAGAAGACAATCACTTTATCATTTGGATCACAAACACTCATCATGGCTGCCATCATGGCTTCGGTACTTCCACAAGTGACAACGATATTTTTGTTCGAATCTAAATCTAGATTCATATATTTCGATTGTTTCTTAGCTAAGGCATCTCTAAAATTTTGAGCACCCCAAGTAATCGCATACTGGTTAAAGTCTTCATGGGCAACTTGTTCTAGTCGATTCAAGATTTCTTTTGGTGGATCAAAATCAGGAAATCCTTGCGATAGATTGATCGCATCATATTCATTTGCGATTCTTGTCATTCTTCGAATCACAGAATCTGTGAATGTCTCTGTTCTTTTTGATAATTCTTTCATAATCACACTTCCTTTTTTTCATTTTTTGCATTGTATCATTTTTTGTGGAAATGTAAAATAAAATTGAGGTGATATTCGATGGAAAAATCTAAAGTATACTATACGGATTTTCATACCCGTAAATTAGGTGAGGGTCTACCTACAAAACTGCAATTGTTGGCAAAAAAAGCAGGAATTGCCGATTTGGATCTAGACGGAAAGTTTGTCGCAATTAAAATGCATTTTGGTGAATTAGGAAACATTGCGTATTTACGTCCGAATTATGCACGTGCCATTGTAGATGTGGTAAAAGAATTAGGGGGAAAACCATTCTTAACCGATTGTAATACAATGTATCCAGGATCAAGAAAAAATGCTTTGGAACATTTGGAGTGTGCCTGGCAAAATGGATTTACTCCACTTACTGTAGGATGTCCAATTTTGATAGGAGATGGACTAAAAGGAACGGATGATATTGAAGTGCCAGTCGTTGGTGGAGAATATTGTCAAACAGCTAAAATAGGTCGTGCAATTATGGATGCCGATGTCTTTATTTCTTTGACACACTTTAAAGGTCATGAATCAACTGGGTTTGGTGGAACCATTAAAAATATTGGTATGGGATGTGGATCGCGTGCTGGTAAAAAAGAACAACACTGTTCAGGAACTCCACATGTTGATGAAAAACGATGTCGTGGCTGTAAACAATGTCTTAAAGAATGTGCGAATAATGGATTGGAATATGATGAAACAACACATAAGATGCATATTAATGAAACAAATTGTGTTGGCTGTGGACGTTGTTTAGGTGCCTGTAACTTTGATGCGATTTCATTTAATAACTACAATGCGAATGAATTATTGAATAAACGTATGGCGGAATACACAAAAGCCGTTGTGGATGGACGTCCTAATTTCCATATTTCTTTGATTGTGGATGTTTCACCAAACTGTGATTGTCATGCCGAAAACGATTTACCAATTTTACCAAATATAGGAATGTTGGCATCTTTTGATCCACTTGCCCTAGATCAAGCCTGTGTAGATTTATGTATGAAGGCAAAACCAATGCCAGGCTCACAATTAGATAAGCATCTACATGATCCAAACTTCTGTGATCACCATGATCATTTCACTAATTCCACACCTGAATCGGAATGGAAATCTTGTTTGGAACATGCACAAAAGATTGGCTTAGGAAATCGAGAATACGAATTGATTGAAATGAAATAAACCGTAGCTAGGCTACGGTTTTATTTAATATACGCACTAAAATCGGAACAATGATCAATTGAATAATAATGCCTGGAAGACAAGTGATAAAGCTAGCTGTCATAAATACAGATAGTGTGTAGCCTTGTGTACTTAGTACAAATGTGTTGATTAAGCCATTCATGATTCTTCCTGCAAGCATCGCAATAATTAAACTCACGTATAGTTTGGTCATTTCGTTTTTTAAAATGATGTGTTTTTCACATAAACCAGTAACTAAACCATATACGGCAAGTTCAATCATCATTTGAGGTAAAATCATTGCAGGAGGCATTCCAGTTGTCATACTTGAAAGAAAGGGTGTAAAAATTCCGCATGCCAAACCATATGGGGCTCCACAAAATAATCCGCAAATCAATACAGGAATGTGCATTGGTAAAAATACACTACCTCCATTTGGAATCATGTGAAAGGTCATAGGAAGCAATACGCCTATTGCGATGCATAAAGCGCAGGATACTAATTTTTTTGTTGTAGTTTTCATAATCAAAATTTTCCTTCTTCTATAATACAAATTCCTTTAAGCGAGAAAATGCTTCTTCTACTAAGCTTGTTGGTAAAGCTAAATTCATTCGAATCGTATTTGGATTCATAAATGGACGGCCATCTTGCCAACATACACCATAATGAACTCCTTTCTTTAAAAGTTCATCCATAGTGATATCATGTGTATCTAAATATTTTGTGCAATCTAGATACAACATATATGTTCCTTCTGGTTTTATGAGTTCAATATCTTTGAAATTGTTGTGGATAAAATCAAGTGCATAATCTACATTATTCGCAATGACTTCATTCAATTCATTGACCCAATCCAGTCCATCTTTACAATAAGCACCCATAAGAGCATGAACACTTAATATGTTAGGTGAATTGTAGTGAGATAAAGACGCTTGCTTATTTAATCGATCACGAAGATATTTGTCGTAAACAATATGGTAGGAACCAACTAAACCTGCAAGATTGAATGTTTTACTTGGAGCATAAGCGGCGATAGTTCTTTTCTTGGCATCCTCACTTACGGATTGCGTAGGAATATGTGTGTTTTCTTTACGTACTAAATCGGACCAGATTTCATCACTAAATACTAAAACATCATGTTTTTTACAGATAGCCATAAATTTTTGGATTTCTTCCTTTTTCCATACTCTTCCCGTTGGATTGTGTGGAGAACAGAAAATCGCAAAATGGATATTATGTTTGATGATCTTCTTTTCAATATCCTCATAATCCATAGCCCAGTTCTCTTCTTTCTTTAACGGACTATCAATAATTTTTCTTCCCAAATTATTCAATGTGTGAATAAACCCAATATAACATGGTGACTGCACTAAAATGGGTTCGCCACTGGCTGTAAAAGCCTCAAGTGCACTGGATAAAATACCAAGAACACCATTTTCATATCCGATAGCTTCTTTTTCCACATCTATGCCATGCGTCTCTTTTTGCCAGAATTGAATGGCTTTATAGTAATCTTCTGGCATTTCAAAATATCCAAAGTGAGGCTCATTAATTCTTTCAATCATTTGTCTTTGAATGTTCTCAAAAACAGGATAGTTCATATCCGCAACCCACATAGGGATTGTTGAAAAATCAGGGTCTACCTCTACGCCTTTAATAGGTAGAACATCAAGGGCAAGGGCATCGTGTCCTTTCCGGTTTAATAGAGTTGTAAAATCGTATTTCATAATAAAAATTCTCCTTACCACAATAATAATATAATTTTTCGGAATTTGAAATATCGAACGATATCATGTATAATGCTCGCATGACAGATAGTACTTCAATGTTAAAAAAGATTGTCGACTTAATGATCGACATCATCTATAAGACGCACACCTATTTCTTGAGTATGAATGACTCATTTGAAGCACAATTATCCGATAAGCAACTTCACTTCTTGATTATTGGCTTGTTGGGGATTGCCATGCTTATAGTGATTTATCCATTATTTAAGTGGATGGCTAAAAAGAACTTAACGGTTTTAATTAGTTGGTTCTACGTATTTACTGTACTTGTAGTTATCACATTTGCGATTGAAATAGGCCAATGGTATTCGCATACAGGCGAAATGGACTTCAACGATATTTTGGCAGGTTTGGTTGGCTATTTTGCGATGTCCTTTATATTCCTGCTTGTGGTGGCAATCATCGAACTCATTAAATCGATTTTTAAGAAGAAATAATCAAAAGTTATTTCTTTTTTTTTGATTCCATTTGTGGGATGATTAAATCAGAAAGAAGGAATGCATATGCGTACACGATTTTATAATGCACGTATTCTCACAATGAAGGATTTTGATGCTTTTTCAGGTGAAGTTTGGGTAGAAGACAACAAGATTTCATATGTAGGTAAACATAAAGAACATGCTTGTTCGTTTGACCGAGAAATAGATGTACACCAGAATCTAATTATGCCAGGATTTATTAATGCGCATACCCATTCTGGAATGACATTTTTAAGATCGATGGCCGATGATATGCCACTTCAACAATGGCTAAATGAAAAAGTATTCCCTATTGAAGCTAAATTAACGCAAGATGATATTTATTATTTTTCTAAACTTGCGATATTAGAATATCTAACAAGTGGAATCACTTCGAATTTTGATATGTATTTAAATCCAGAAGCTATTGTTAAGGCAAGTCTAGATATGAATTATAGAACGGTATTATGTGGTGCAGTTAATAATTTTTGTCTATCCGTAGAAGATGTAGAACGTTGTTTTAATGAATATAATCAAGAAAATAGTTTGATTTCTTATATTCTTGGCTTTAGTCATGAATACACAAACTCAAAAGAAAAGATTCAACAAGTAGCGGCTTTATCGCATAAATATAAAGCACCTGTTTATACACATTTAAGTGAAACAGAATTTGAAGTATCCACATGTAAAGAAAAGACGGGGCTTAGTCCTGTTGAATACTTATGTGATCTAGGCGTATATGACTATGGTGGAGGTGCCTTTCATTGTGTGCACATGAGTGAACATGATTTAGATTTATTTCAAGAAAAACATTTAAATATCATCACAAATCCTGCGTCCAATCTAAAACTTGCCAGCGGTATAGCTCCAATCCAATCGATGCTTCAACGAAATATCAATGTATGTTTAGGAACGGATGGTGCGGCAAGTAATAATTGTCTAGATATGTTTAGAGAGATGTTTTTGGTTACGGGATTGGCTAAATATAAAAATTGTGATGCTTCTGCAGTTGATGCTTATGAAGTGTTGAAAATGGCAACCGTAAATGGAGCTAAAGCTTTAAATTTAAATTGTGGGGTATTAGAAGCTGGAAAGTTGGCAGATTTAATTATTTTAGATCTACATCAACCAAATATGCAGCCAATGAATAATATCGCAAAAAATATTGTATACAGCGGATCTAAATCCAATGTAAAATGTACCATGGTCAATGGTGAAATCTTGTATGAAGATGGACATTTTCATGTAGGGTTTGACATGGAATCCTTATATGATGAAGTACAAAAAAGGATAAAGAGGTTAATGTGATGAATATACAAATTTTTGGAAAAAACAAGTGCTTTGATACAAAGAAAGCACAACGCTATTTTAAAGAAAGAAATATTAAGTTTCAGTTTATCAATTTAGATGAAAAAGAAATGAGTAAGAAAGAATTTGAAAGTGTATTAAGACAAGTTGGCATTGATTCCATGATTGATCCAAAAGCTAAGGATAAAGAATTATTGACGATGTTGAATTACTTGTCAGATAAAGAAGATAAAGTGTATCTCAATCAGCACATATTAAAAACGCCAATCGTGCGTAACGGCAAATCGGCGACAGTAGGCTATGAACCAAATGTTTGGAAAACATGGGATTAGTCTTTGTATAAGAAACAATCTTTTTCGTGAGAATAAATCACACCGATGGCTTGAAGATAGGAGTATATAATCGTACTTCCTACAAACTTCATGCCTCTTTTTTTTAGATCATTTGAAATGGAATCTGAAAGAGCTGACGTTGTTTTTTCTGTTTCATAAATGATTTGTCCATGGGTAAAAGTACATAAGTAATCATAAAAAGTTTGATACTCTTCTTGAATGGATTTAAAAATTTTCGCATTTGAAATACTCGCTTTGATCTTTAATTTGTTACGAATGATATTAGGATTGTTTCTTAATTGTTCTATTTTCTCTTCATCAAATTCAATCACTTTATCAATGTCAAAGTCTTCATAAGCCTCTTTAAAAGCTTCTCTTTTATTTAGAATACACTGCCAGCTTAGTCCTGCCTGAAAAGATTCAAGTATCAACATTTCAAAGAGATATTCTTCATCTGTATTGAGTTTTCCCCATTCATGATCATGATATTCAATATATTTTGGATTGTTTAGATTACACCACGCACATCGTTTCATGATTCCATTTTAAAGTAGATAAAATGTGGATTCAATGATAAAATTGAATCAGTTGGTTATTCTCGTTTGAGAATAACGGAAAGGATTTTATGCAAGATTCATTTGGTCGAAATATAAATTATATGCGAATTTCATTAACAGACAGGTGTAATTATGCTTGTTACTACTGCAAGCCAGATATCTCCAAACACCTTTGTCATTCGGATATATTAACATATGAACAACTCTTAGATATTTGTAGATGTGCTGTATCTTTGGGAATTACTCGATTTAAAATTACGGGTGGAGAGCCCGCACTTCGTAAAGGCTATATTGAATTTATTCGTAGTTTGAAAGATTTAATTGGTGTTGAACAAGTAACACTAACAACGAATGGAAGTTTATTTTCTTTTACAGATTTAGATGAACTCAAAAAGATTGGACTTGACTGTATTAATTTTTCAATTGATACACTGGATGAATCTGAATATTTAAAGATTTGTAAGAAGAATGATTTGAAGAAGGTTTTGTTGAATTTAGAATATGCCTATAAAATTGGTGTTCCGGTTAAAGTGAATTGTGTTGTGGACAATCTATTTTCATTTTCTCGATTTGAATCAATGTTACAACTCATCAAAGATAAAAAGATTGCGCTACGATTCATTGAATTGATGCCACTAAAATATAGTGATCGAAACACAAAAATGAATGAACTGATTGAATATGTACAAAAGAATTACACATTAAATGTGTGTGATGAAAAGTTAGGGAATGGACCAGCTCATTATTATACGATTGGTGATTATGAAGGTTACATTGGCTTTATTGAAGCGTTACATAATAAGTTTTGTCAAGACTGCAATCGCATACGCTTAAGTAGTGTAGGACGATTGAAATTATGTTTATTCCATAGTGATGGAGTGGATTTAAAACCTTATCTAAATAATTTGGAAGAGCTTGAGAAAACGATGGCTTTTTGGATCTTCAAAAAGCCTAAGGAACATCATTTTGAAGAAGAACATTCATCGACGGTGATGAATGAAATTGGAGGATAAAATGGAATTAACACATTTTGATGAACATGGAAATGCACGTATGGTCGATGTAAGCGAAAAGGATATTACTTCAAGAAGTGCTTGCGCTGTTGGAAGTATATTGGTAAATGAAGAAATTCTACATAAAATTGAGCAGAGTGACATGAAAAAAGGAGATGTATTAGGTGTAGCTCGTATCGCCGGAATCATGGGCGTAAAAAAGACGAGTGAATTGATTCCTTTATGTCATCCTTTAATGATCAATAAGGTCAATATTGATTTTGAAATGGATAAAGCGAATTGTTTGATCTATGCCTATTGCACAGTGAAGTGTAATGGAAAAACGGGTGTAGAAATGGAAGCTTTGACAGGTGTAAATATTTGCCTTCTGACAATTTATGACATGTGTAAAGCTGTAAGTAAAGATATGGAAATTAAGAATGTACATTTGGTTTCTAAATCAGGTGGAAAGAGTGGAGATTTTGTATGGAAGGAATAATTAAGGCAATTTGTATCAGCGAACAAAAGGGAACGGAAAAACATCCGGTTCAAGATATTGAAATTATTGAAAATCATGGACTAGAAAATGATGCGCATGCAGGTAAGTGGCATCGCCAAGTTTCTTTATTATCGTATGAAAAGCGTGAAGAATTTAAGGCTAAAGGAGCTGATGTAGAAGATGGTGCTTTCGGAGAAAACTTACTTGTATCAGGTATTGAATTCACAAATTATCCAGTAGGAACACAGTTTAAGATTGGGGATGTATTACTAGAACTGACGCAAATAGGTAAAAGCTGTCATTCTCATTGTGCAATTTATCATCAAGTCGGTCAATGTATTATGCCGCATCTTGGTGTATTTACGCGTGTTTTACATGGTGGACATATTTGTGTAGGAGATAAAGTGGAAGTTATTGAAAATAAAGATACTCGAATGCGTGTAGCCGTATTGACATTAAGTGATAAGGCAAGTGTTGGGCAAAGAGTGGACAAGAGTGGTCCGCTGATTGAAAAAATCATGACGGAACAAGGATACAATGTGACAAGTGTGACAGTGATTGCGGATGATGAGAATGAAATTGTTTCGCAATTGATCAATTTAAGTGATCGTTGCCAAAATGATTTGATTCTTACAACCGGAGGTACTGGACTTAGTGTTCGTGATGTGACGCCAGAAGCCACAATGAAAGTCATGACAAGAAATGTTCCAGGTATTAGTGAAGCATTGCGCTATGAATCGATGAAATATACAAATAAGGCCATGTTGTCTCGTGGCGCAAGTGTATTAAGAAATCAGACTTTGATTATTAACTTGCCAGGAAGTCCTAAGGCAGTTAAGGAAAGTCTAGATATTATTTTAGGCCCGTTAAAACATGGCTTAGAAATTATGAAGGGTGAAGCGAGTGAGTGCGCAAGGAAGTAATTTAGATTTAACTCCAATCTGGATATCTTTAAAAACGGCAAGTATCACAATTGTAATTACGTTTATTTTAGGATTACTGGCCGCATGGTGGATCTATTCAAGAAAGAGTGAGGCATTAAAAATAATCTTTGATGGAATCTTTACGTTACCTATGGTTTTACCACCTACAGTAGCTGGCTTTTTCTTGTTGATGATCTTTGGTGTGAATCAACCCATAGGAAAATTCTTTATGAATGTATTTGGCATTCGCATCGCTTTTAGCTTTAGTGCTACTGTAATTGCAGCCGTAGTGATTTCATTTCCACTCATGTATCGAAATGCCAGGGGTGCTTTTGATCAAGTGGATACGGATTTAGTGTATGTCGCAAGAACTTTGGGTATGAATGAATGGAATATTTTCTTGAAAGTATTGATCCCAAATGCTTTACCTGGAATTATCAGTGGGGGTGTACTAGCTTTTGCGCGTGGCCTAGGTGAGTTTGGCGCAACGGCAATGCTTGCAGGAAATATTATTGGTAAAACTCGAACACTTCCAGTTGCAGTTTATAGTGAAGTGATGAGTGGGAATATGGAATCAGCCGCCTTTTATGTGTGGGTTATCATTGGTATTTGTTTTACAGCCGTGCTTTTGTTGAATCTATATCAACTATATGTGCGAAAGAAAAGGAGTTTCTAAATGTTGGAAGTACAAATATATAAGAAGCTTGCAGAATTTGATTTAGATGTTTCTTTTCAAGTGAATGACAATATTCTAGGACTTATGGGAGCTTCAGGCTCTGGCAAAAGTATGACATTAAAATGTATTGCTGGAATTGAAACGCCGGATAAAGGAAGAATTGTTTTGAATGATCGTGTTTTATTTGATTCAGAAAAGAAAATTAATGTGCCCATTCAAAAGCGAAATGTGGGCTATATGTTTCAAAGTTATGCTCTATTTCCTAATATGAATGTATATGAAAATATAAGTGTGGGACTAAGGGCTAGAAAAGTAAAAGATGTGGATATCGTAGTTAAGAAAGTGATGCAACAATTTCAAATTAGTGAACTTGCTTCAAGATATCCCAAACAATTATCGGGTGGACAAAGACAAAGAGTGGCATTGGCTCGTTTGATGGCGTATGAACCAGATGTTCTTTTATTGGATGAACCATTTAGTGCTTTAGATGAAGATTTGAAGGAAGATTTATTACAGGAGCTTAAAAGTGAACTTCAAATTTCAAAACCAGTTATTTTTGTATCGCACAATAAGGAAGAAGTAAATTATTTATGTGATCTAAAATATAAAATTAAACAAGGAGAGATCAGATGAAAAAAGGTTTAAGTATTTTATTGGCTGGAGTGATGGCCACAAGTTTATTTGGTTGTAGTTCAAATGAACCAAAAGAACAAGTAAAACTTACAATTGCGGCAGCTGCCAGTTTGGAAAATGCATTTGAAGAAGAATTGATTCCAATGTTTGAAAAAAAATATCCAAATGTAACGATTGAAGGTGTCTATGATAGTAGTGGAAAATTACAGCTTCAAATTGAAAAAGGCTTAGATGCGGATGTCTTTTTTAGTGCAGCTACAACACAGATGAATGTATTAAAAGATGAAGATTTAGTGGATGCGGATTCGATTTCAAATGTATTAGAGAATAAATTGGTGTTGATCAAAGGAAAAGACAGTAATACATCAGTCACTGGTTTTGACAATATTAGTGATGCTTCAATCATTGCGATTGGAGATCCAGAAGTAGTTCCAGCGGGAAGCTACGCAAAGGAAGCTTTGACAAATTTAGGTGTATGGGATTCTATCCAAGATCGTTTGAGTTTAGCTGGAAATGTAACGGAAGTATTGTCTCAGGTTGAAACACAAAATGCAGAAATTGGTTTGGTTTATGCGACAGATGCTGCAAGTAGTGATAAAGTAGAAGTAGTGGCAGAGTGCGATAATTCATTATTAGCTACACCAGTACTCTATCCAGTGGGTCGTGTATCGAGCACAAAGCATAAAGAGGAAGCGGATTCATTGATTCAATTTTTAAAGAGCGATAAAGCTTTAAAAGTATTCAAGAAATACGGATTTAAAAAAGGAGAGTAAGATGAAATTAATCAAGACTGAGGATGCCGTAGGGCATGTACTTTGTCATGATATAACACAGATCATTAAGGGTGTCACAAAAGATGCCCTTTTTCGTAAGGGTCATATCGTGACAGAAGAAGATATTCCTTTATTATTATCAGTGGGGAAAGAACATTTATACGTTTGGGAAAACGACGAGAGTATGATGCATGAAAATGATGCAGCCATGGTTTTACTAGATATGTGTAAAAATGATTATATGTCGTATGGTGAGATCAAGGAAGGAAAAATTGAACTAAAAAGCGAGATTCATGGTTTGTTTAAAGTAGATCGTAAGGCTTTGTTTACAGTAAATTCATTTGGACAGATGATGATCGCGACAAGACACTCAAATACAGTAGTAAATCCGGGGGATAAACTTGCGGGTATGCGTATTATTCCTTTGGTGATTGAAAAGGAAAAGATGGATAAAGCTAGATCACTCATCACATCTAGTATTCTTGAAATCAAGCCGTTTGTATTAAAGAAAGCAGCTGTGATCACAACAGGAAGTGAAGTGTATAAAGGAAGAATTCAAGATACATTTACACCAGTTATTCAAACTAAATTGGCTGAGTTTGGCTGTGAAATGGTGTATCATGCGATTTGTGATGATGACGATAAAATGGTGACAGAAAAAATCAATGAAGCTTTAAAACAAGGGGTAGACATTGTACTTTGTACAGGTGGAATGAGTGTGGATCCAGATGATAAAACACCACTAGCAATCAAGAATACAGGTGTCAATATTATTAGTTATGGTTCTCCGGTTCTTCCTGGTGCTATGTTTTTACTTTCCTATAAAGGAGAAGTTCCAATTGTGGGTCTTCCAGGCTGTGTGATGTATGCCAAAAGAACGGTATTTGATTTAGTGCTTCCTCGTTTACTTGCCAAAGATGTAGTGACATATGAAGAGCTATGTGATTTAGGTGAAGGTGGATTGTGCTTAGGATGTAAGGTGTGCACATATCCAAATTGTGGATTTGGAAAATGAGATATAAACTAAAGATTCAAATAGGTAATAATGAACCGGATTTTGGCAAGGGCGTTGTAGAACTGTTGGAATTATGCGATAAGTATGGTTCCTTATCAAAGGCCTATAAAGAAATGGGAATGTCAAATTCAAAGGCTTGGAAAATCATAAAAAGAGCGCAAGAAGATTTAGGTTATGAACTTGTTCATACGACAAGTGGTGGAAGTTTTGGTGGAGGCTCTCAATTAACTTTAGAGGGAAAAGAATTGGTTCGTAAATATAAATTGTTTCAAGAAAAAATAGAAACGTATTCAAAACAAGTATTTAAGGAAGTATTTGAAAATGAGTAAAGAGGAAGTATTGATTATTACTTTTAAAAGTATTCAAGATGTTCTAGATTTGGAGTCTAAGACAAAAAATGGGCGTATGATACCTGTTCCAAGTTGTGTTAAGGCAGGCTGTGGCATGTGTTTTATGTCGAAAGATTTAGATGAGGAAAAGTGGAAAGCATTTTTAAAAGAACAAGACATTTTGTATGAGGATATAGTAAGGGTGAATTTTTGATGAACGAAAAAATATATTGTAAGAGTGGTGGATGTAGTGCTAAATTAGGCGCAAAAAAATTGAGTCATATTTTAGAAAAAATTGATTCATTTAAAGATGAAAATGTCTTAGTTGGATTTGATTCAAGAGATGATGCAGCTGTCTATCAAATTGATGAAAATCATGCCTTTGTATCTACTTTGGATTTCTTTCCACCCATGGTAGAAGATCCATATTTGTATGGTCAGATTGCGGCAACAAATGCACTCAGTGATATTTATGCGATGAATGGTACGCCTAAAACGGCTTTAAATATTGTGTGTTTTCCAGATAATGAGGATTTGAATATTTTGGGTAAGATCATTGAAGGAGGAAATTCTAAGCTGGTTGAAGCTGAGTGTGCACTAGCTGGAGGGCATTCCATTCGTGATGATTCCATTAAATATGGTTTGAGTGTGACGGGTTTAGTAGATCCAAAAGATGTAAAGAAAAATAATGGTACGCAATGTGGGGATGTCTTGATTTTGACGAAGCCTTTAGGTGTTGGTTTGACTTTGAATGCGCTACGTATGGATGATTGTTCTAAAGAAATGCAGGAAAAAGTCTTTAAAAGTATGACGACATTAAATAAATATGCATGTGATATTTTAAAAAAATATGATGTGCATGCTCTAACGGATGTAACGGGTTTTGGCTTGTTGGTTCACTTAAATGAGATGTTAGATGAGACAAATAGTGCCATAATTTACAAGGATTCGATTCCATATTTTGATGACTGTAGAAAGTATGTAGAAGAGTTTTATTTAAGTGGTGCTGCCCAGACCAATCGCAATAGTGTAGAGGGTAAGATTCGTTTCGATTGTGATTTCTTTACAGAAGAAATCTTGTTTGACCCACAAACGAGTGGTGGCTTATTGGCAAGTGTGTCTAAGGATGATTTAGCAGATATACAGAAGGATTTTAAGGAAAATAATCTTGAATTGTATGTTGTGGGTGAAGTCATTGAGAAAAATGAATATAATGTATATGTAAGAGGTAGGAAGATATGAAAACTTTAGATTGTAGAGGATTGGAGTGTCCACTTCCAGTCGTAAAGACAAAGGAAGCTTTAAAAGAGGAAAATGTAGTATCCACAATTGTGGATAATGAAATTGCGGTTGAAAACTTAACGAAGTTTGCGAAAGTAAAAAATTATATGGTAAATTCTAAAAAAGAGGGTAAGGATTATATTGTTGAAATTTCAAAGGGTGATGAAGAAGCAGATTTTGAAGTGGAATACACATATGCGGACTGCAGCTTGGCTAAGCCTAAAATGGTTGTTGTGTGCGCAAGTAATGTGATGGGTTCAGATCCGGATTTAGGTGCGATTTTAATGAAATCATTTATTTTCTCTTTGACAAAACAAGATGTTTTGCCAGATGAAATGATTTTCTATAATGAGGGTGTAAAAATCACAACGACAAAGAATGAAACTCTAGAAGATTTGAAATATTTAGCAGATAATGGAGTTGAAATTGTTAGTTGTGGAACTTGTTTGGATTTCTTCCATTTAAAAGAAGAACTTCAGGTGGGTTCAGTCACAAATATGTATGATATTGTAGAGAGAATGGAGAAGGCTGATAAAATTATCAAGCCATAAAGCTTATGAATAAATGTGTTATTGTGCGTGGTGGAGGAGACATAGCGACAGGGACAATATATAAACTTGTAAAAAGTGGATTTCAAGTATTGGTGCTAGAAGTTGAAAAGCCAAGCGCAATACGAAGAAATGTTGCCTTTTGTCAGGCTGTGTATGAAGGAAAATTTACGGTTGAGGATATGACGTGTGTTTTAGTTTCAACGATAGAAGAAGCTAAAGCGGTGATGGCTAAAAATCAAGTCGCAATGATGGTAGATCCAAATGGGGAAATGATTTCTAAAATAGAACATATTGCCTTGGTGGATGCGATTCTTGCCAAGAAAAATTTGGGTACGACAATGGATATGGCACCTATCACAATTGGTTTAGGTCCTGGTTTTTGTGCAGGAAAAGATGTGCATGTGGTTATAGAAACTATGCGTGGGCATAATCTAGGAAGACTGATTTATGAGGGTTGTGCCTTGCCAAATACGGGTGTTCCTGGAAATATTAAGGGATATTCTAAAGAAAGAGTGATTCATTCTCCTTGTGCAGGTGTTTGTCACAATGTTAAAAAGATTACGGATATAGTGGAAATGGGAGAAATTATTGCGTATATCGATAAGACACCAGTGTATGCGAGTATGTCAGGCTTACTTAGAGGGTTGATTCAGGATGGGTACAATGTAACATCTGGATTTAAAATGGCTGACATCGATCCAAGAGAGGATGAATATCAGAATTGTTTTACGATTTCTGACAAGGCACGTTGCATTGCCGGAGGTGTTTTGGAGGCGATACTGCATGGTTTATCTTGATCAGGCTGCGACAAGTTTTCCAAAATTAGATGTAGTCAAACAAGCGGTTATGGATGCATTAGAGGTGGCAGGCAATGCGAATCGCAGTTCGAATATGGATTCTTCTCGTTTGATTTTTGAGGCGAGAAGAAATATTGCACAGTTTTTTGGATTGTCTGATTTTCATCGTGTCATTTTAAATGGTGGAAATACAGAGAGTTTAAATACTTGTATTAAAGGAATCTTACAAGAAAATGATCATGTGATCACTACGTATGCGGAGCACAATAGTGTGCTTCGTCCTTTATATGAACTAGAAGAAAAAGGCGTTATATCTTTAACGATTTGTTCACCTTATTTAGAGGATATTAAAAACCATATTCAAAAGAATACTCGAATGGTTGTTATGACACACAGTTCGAATGTAACAGGTGAAATCTTTGATGTGGATTTAATTGGAAAGTATTGTAAAGAATGTGGCATTCTATTTATGGTGGATGCGGCTCAAAGTGCAGGGCATATTCCAGTATCTATGGAAAATATAGATGTTTTATGTTTTAGTGGCCATAAAGGTTTATTAGGCATTGGTGGTATTGGTGGATTTTGTGTAAAAGGCATTGAAGTAAAACCATTGATTTCTGGTGGAACGGGCATAGATTCTTTTAATCCACAAATGCCAAAGGCGTATCCAGAACATTTAGAGGCGGGAACACAGAATCTTGTAGGAATTGCGGCTTTAAATGCAGGGGTAAAGTATGTTTCAGAAAATCAAGTAGAGATTATGGAAAAGGAATACTTTTTACTCCAAAAATTATATGAAGGTTTAACGGGGTATGTAGAGTTTTATTCATCTTTAGAAAATTCTACACCTATTGTGGCAATCAATATTCCAGGTAAAGATAGTGCTTATGTGAGTGATTTGTTGAATTATAAGTATGGTATTGTGACGCGTTGTGGAGCGCATTGTGCTCCATTAATGCATAAACATTTAAAAACAGAAGAACAGGGAATTGTGCGTTTATCTGTATCGTTTCAAAATACAATAGAAGATATTGATTGTGTGATACGTGCAATTCAGGAGATTTCAAATGATTATTAGTGTAATTGGTTCGGGTGGAAAGACAACGTATATCCACGAGTTAAAAGATAAATATGTTTCTTTGAATAAATCCGTTTTAATGTGTACAACTACGCATATGTTGATTGAAGAAGGTACATTGGTAGATCCTAGTTATGATGAAATTATGCATAGAATTGAAATATATGGATATTGTCATGTGGGAAATCGTTGTGATGAATTTAAAATTGGAGCGTTAGATGAAGATTTGTTAAATCGATTAAAACAAGTGGTGGATGTGATACTGATTGAGGCAGATGGTTCTAAGCATTTGCCTTTGAAGTTTCCTAATGTCAATGAACCTGTTATTGATTCAGATTCAGATGAGGTTGTGTTGATTTCAAATTTAAATGGATTAAATAAGCCGGTAAAAGAAGTGGTACATCGTTATGAGCTTACAAATTTAGATCCAAATGAACTTGTAACACCTAGAATCATACAGGATTTAATTCGTGTTTATTTAAAGAAACTAGATAAGCCTGTAAAGATTCATGTGAATGGGGATATGGATTTGTATACGCGATGTTTAAAGTCTTTATTAGAAGAAAATATAGATGTAGATATCCTTCAAAAAGAATGGTTTAATATGCAGCCTAAGCTTGTGATTTTAGGTTGTGGACATGTCAGTCAATACTTAGCTAAAATGGCTAATATATTAGAGTTGTATACGATTGTGATTGACAATCGTAAAGAATTTGCGAATGTAGAACATTTTCCTACGGCCGATGAAATTCATTGTATGAATTATGATCAAATGGATTCCGTATTACCGGATGAAGAAAATACTTGTTATGTAATTGTGACAAGAGGCCATAAAGATGATCGTCTTTGTCTAGAAAAGACAATTCATAAGCCTCATTTATATTTGGGTATGATTGGAAGTAAAGGAAAAGTAAAGAAGACATTTGATGCGTTGATTGAAGAAGGATATTCTAAGGAAGAAGTATCCAATGTGCATGCTCCAATCGGATTAGATATTAAGGCACAGACACCTGCTGAGATATCGATTAGTATTTTAGCTGAACTTATTGAAATAAAAAACGCAAAGTTTAGTTCAAGTGTTTCTAAAGAATTACTAGAATCCAATGTTCATGGGACTTTATGTATTATCATTGATAAAAAGGGTTCAGCACCAAGAGGTGTGGGTAGTATGATGTTAGTGCATGAAAATGGAGTTATTGATACGATTGGTGGAGGAAAAGTAGAGTACCAGGCTATTCTAGATGCCAAAGAATGTAAAGAAGTCATGATTAAGGAGTATGATTTATCCAATGCAGAAAGTGCTACATTAGGCATGATTTGTGGTGGATATAATAAAGTCTTGTTTATACCGGTATGAAGATGAAAACAGTCATTTATATTTTGGTATCATTAATTCTGAATGGCTTTATACTAATTTATACATTGGATATAAGGTTGGTGGATCATGATTTAGTTCCTATTAAGAAACAACCTGTAATACAAGAAGAAACATCCGTATTACCGGAAGTAGAGAAGGTAGATCAAAGTGGAAATCCATATGAGAATACAGTAACAGTTTCAGATTTGGATTCCATTTATATACTTGTGAATAAGTATTCAGGATTACCAGAAGATTATGAACCAAGTGATTTAGTTCAGGTACCTTCAAGTGGTGAAAATGAGAATGTGCGCATGCGAAAAGAGGCGGCAGAGGCATTTGGAAAGTTGATTGAAGTCGCATCCAATGAAGGATTTGTTTTGAATGCTTGTTCAGCATATCGTTCTTATGCATACCAAACAGATTTGTTTAATAATGGAGCTGCAAGTTATGGCGAAGAATATGCGGATCGTTATTGGACAAGACCAGGATTTAGTGAGCATCAGTCAGGATTAGCGGTGGATATTCGTATGGATAATGATTGTAGTGATTTAGATGTTGTTCGATATAATCCCCACTACAATTGGTTGTTAGAAAATATGCATACGTATGGTTTTATTTTGCGTTATCCAGATGGTAAAGAGGATAAAACGAAGATTGCACCAGAAAGTTGGCATTTGCGTTATGTTGGTGTGGATTTGGCAACATACTTATATGAGAACAACTTAACTTTAGATGAATATTATAGTTAAAAGGCGCTGAATTCAATCAGCGCCTATTTTAGATACTTTTCATCAATGACTTCTTTTGTCTTGTTTGTGATATATTTGATGTTTACGACATTGCCATCATATCCATTTAATACATGTTTTTTGGCAAGTTTATCTGAATATTGAGATAATTTGTAAGCTTTATAGTTATATCGAACTTCGATAATATTGTCTTGATTTCCTTCGAAATGAATCACAGTTGGAATCCATTTAACATTTTCAATTGTGATTTTGTCATTCTTCTTCACAAAATCAAATTTGATTTCGCCACCTATCGCATTGTCTGTTGTCAACATTCCACCAATAAAGTTTCCTAGAGAATATACACACAACATCTTGTTTCCCGAATTTCCTTTGATCCATTTTACTGGCTGAATTGTATGAGGATGGGTTCCAATAACAACGTCGACACCGCAGTCCGCAAATAATTGGGCATAGTGTTTTTGTAGATCATTTGGTTCAAATGTATTTTCATCACCCCAGTGTGCAGAAACAATGACCACATCACTTATTTCTTTCGCTTTCTGTACATCTGACTTGATTTGATCATCATCTAAATAAGAAACATTATAATCATAATCAGGGGCAATACCGTTTGTACCATATGTGTAAGCTAAGAAACTAAAAGTAATTCCTTTTTTCTTGAATGTGGGAATGGCATTGAAGGCTTCTTGCGAAGTATAAACACCATCTGTCACAATATTTGTATTACTGAAGGCTTCTAATTCATTGGTGATGCCCTGTTCACCTCTATCTAGACAGTGGTTTGTAGCTAGGTTGGCCAGATTGAAACCTGCCTTTTCCAAATTCTTGGCAATTTCTGTAGGTGAATTAAATGTAGGATATCCAGATAAGCCTAGAGATTCTCCACCTAATACAGTTTCTTGGTTAATAAACGCAATATCTGATTCTTTCGCATCTTTTTTAAAGTTTGTGTACATCTTTGAAAAATCGTAAGTTCCATCATCTTGTAGTGCATCATTGTATACTGTTTCATGTATTAGGTTATCTCCAACACCCATAAAGGAAACAACTGTTGTTTCACTTTTTTTTGTTTCTTGTTTTGTGCCTGTGTTCTTTTCTGGCTCTGGACTTGAAAATAAACCAACAATAAAATGAATGAATAAGTATAGAATAAATAGTACGACAAGAATACCACCTGCTAAAATAAGCCTGTTTCTGGTTCTTTTACGCATTCTTCTGCGTCTTCTTCTTTTATTTTGAGCCATGATATTCCTCCAAAGTCCAATTGTTCTTATAAATCTTTGTAGCAGCTTCTTTACCTACATAACGAATGTGCCAAGATTCATATCCATATTGAGTTACGTCTGTTTTATCTTCTGGGTATCTAAGAATAAATCCATACTTGTGCATGTTTTTTAGAATCCAGTCATATCCATCATAATTTTCAATTTCATTAAAGTTATATCCATTGAAAGTGATATCTACCGCAAGTCCCGAGTTGTGTTCGCTTTGTCCAGGACGAGCATAATATTTGTCCGCATAATCTTCCCCGTTGACAGAAGCATAATAATCCCATAAGCCTTTTTGGTATTCATAGGTTCTGTATCCGGCAATTGCACGAATGTTGATATCATTTTTTGCGGCAGCCTTACAAAATTTCACATAGGCATCATATGCTTCTTTGCGCATTTCAATTTGTTCGACTGTCTGACAAGAATAATCTTCGCCTTGTACGCACGCATAATCTTCAAGTGGGACTAAATCACTTGGTTGATAACCTTCGGGTAGTGCATAGAACTTGTTTACTAATAAAGTCATATCCGAATCATCATCGACAATGGTTGTCTTTGAATATGGTTTTAGGTCCATGTCACAATTTACCTGCATAACTATTTCTTTTACAGAATCCGCCTTCCATTTGGCATAGCGCTTAGCTCTGTTACTGTGATAGTTTGGCAAAGAAGTCATTTCTTTGATATCTTCTTCAGACATGCCTGCTTTTCGTAATGTCTCGCTTCCTTTGACTTCTTCTGTGATTTTTTCATTGTTTGAGGTCTTATTGTCAGAGTGGAATAAGCCAACAATGCCTTTGATTAATGTGATTAAAATAAATAAAGTAATAAGTAAACCGAATGCTAGAATTAAACGATTTCTTATTTTCTTTTTTAAACGCCTTCTCTTTTTCATGTTTTTCTCCCTTTTTCTAAGAAAAATTATAGCATATAAACGAGTTTTAAGGGTTAAAATGGATTTATCAAATGATGTGTTGTATACTAAAAATAACATATATAAAGGATTAACCATATGAATATAGACAAAAAGATAATAATGGGTGTAAGAAATAAGGATGCGGATGCGAAGAAAGAACTTGTTTCATTGACTCGAGATCATTTGATACAAACGATTTATAAGCGTTATATTGGTTTAGAAGAAAAAGAAATCAATGACATTTTACAGGCAACATATACATACGCATTTATGAATATGGATAAATTGAGTGATGATAAGAATTTTTTGAAGTGGATCACAGTCTTGTTGAATAAACAATTACGTGAGTATATGCAGGCAAAAGAACATACGGGTGTGACCACAGCTTTACATGGTTTGCCTAAATATCGACAATCCGATGTGGATGATTGTTTAAATGAGATGCCAGAAAATCAAAAGACAGTGACAATCATGCATTGTCTTGGAAAACTAAAAGAGAAGGATATCGCAAATCGTCTAAAGATGAGTGAAGAGGGAGTGGCTCGTTTGTTGAAGAGCGGTAAACAAAAAGTAAAGGATGTATTGGAAAAGAAGTAATAGTCATGGGCAATCGGTTTGGTTGCCGTTTATTAAAATGAATTTTATTAAAATTGATTTTAATAAAAACTATTTTAATAAAAGTATAAAGAATAATGCTATTTCGTAGTGAAGATGTATTAGATAAGAAGTGACAATTAATATTGTCCTTTTTTTTGATTTCGCATAAAATGTATGCATATGAAAAGAGATACAAAAAGAGTATTAATATTATCACTTAAGATAGGCGTAGGAAGTGCCATTGCGATTATTTTAGCCTACTTTTTTAAGTTAGATAATCCAACAAGTGCAGGAACGATTGCACTATTATCTTTGTTGACGACAAAGTGGGGAACGGTGAAGCTTGTTCTTAGAAGAATTTCTACATTCTTTGTGACAATTCTATTCTGTTTTATTTTCTTTGAACTTATCCCAAGTCATTGGTTTGCGTTTGGACTTGTGATTGCGTGCTTAGTTGGGTATAGTGAGAAAATGAAATGTCAGAATACTTTAAGTGTAAATGCGATGATTGCCGTGCATTACTTGAGTTATTTGGATTTCAGTCTTCACTTCATGATGAATGAATTCTATTTGATTTTAATTGGTGCCATTATCGCATTCTTATTGAATTTGGTTCATGATTATAGTGGAGAAGAGGAGTATTTGAATTCTTGCATGAATTATATGGAAGATAAGATTCAGAGTTTGATGTATCAAATTGTTCACTATATTCAAAGTGAAGAAAGAAACACAACAATTTGGAAAGAATTAGAGGATATTAAAGAGCAGGCTGAAAAATATATTCATATTGCGATGGAATATCAGGATAATACGTTTACGAGTTTACCAGATTATTATATTCGTTATTTTGAAATGCGTGCTTTGCAGTGTGATATTCTACATATGTTGCATTATAAGATTCGAAAGATTCGTAAGATGCCTAAAGAGGCGCATGAATTGGCAAAATATATTGAATATTTAATTCCGTTTATTCATGAAAAAAATGATCCTCAGCCACAAATCTCTTCGCTTCATCAAATGTTGAAGGACAAACAAAGCGAGAATCTTCCTAAAAGTCGTATTGAGTTTGAATCAAAGGCGATGCTTCTACATATTTATATGGATCTTGAAGAGTTTTTATACACAAAGAAAAAGTTTATTGATCAAACGACAGAGGAACAGAAAAAAATGTATTGGAGATGATTTGAATGAAATCAATTATTATAGTAACTGTTGTAACGGGTATAGTTTCGATTGGAATCTATAAAGGAATTCGTAAAGTATTATATAAAAAGGATGTCACAAACAAGGCGAGTTTTGCCAGATTAATAAAATATGTTTTGGTTTTTATCAATGGAATGATTTTTCTTGGACAATTTGAACAGACCAAACCTATTATGTCCTATCTTGCTGCATCCAGTGGAGTGGTTGCCCTTGTTTTAGGTGTTGCTGCTAAAGATGCTTTTGGAAATCTATGTAGCGGTTTAATGATTTTAACATTTAAGCCTTTTGTCGAAGGAGATTTGATTAAAGTTAATCAAGGCGAATTGATTGGATATGTTGAAAGTATTCGTTTCCGTCATACAATCATTCGTACATATGAGAGTAATCGAATTATTGTGCCAAACTCAACTTTGAATTCAGCTACGATTGAAAATGCATTTTTTCAGGATACACGAAAGAATAACTATTTAGAAATTGAGGTTTCTTATGGAACGGATATTGATTTGGCGATAGATATTTTAAAGAGTCTAGTTGAAAAAACAATGAAGGAATATGATATTGAGAGTGAGAATCCAATTGAAGTAAAAGTAATCAACTTTTCTACAACCGGTATTGATCTGCGTGTTGTTGTTCCAAGTAAGACAAGTTTGGATGGGTTTGATATGCTCGCAAAGATTCGTTATGAACTTGTAAAAGAGTATGGAAAAGCGAATATTAATTTTGGAAATTATTCAGTAGAGGTAAGTCAATCATGATAAAAGTATATACAGAAGTATTGGGATTTAATAATTTAATGTATCGCTACATGAGTTTACCTAACTCATTATCTTTAGCGGATTTAGCTTATTATACATTGGCATCTTATTTGTCTGAAGAATACGCTGATTTTGTGATTGAAGTGAATGGCATTCCGTTTGTATGTCCAAATTGTGAGGATGAACAATTTAATAAGTTGCCTTGTGCTTCATCGATTCAACCGGATTTCAAGGAGGGAGATTCTTTTAAGATGGTTTATGATCTAGAAGAGCCTTTTGAGATTGAAATTCAAGTTGAAAAAGTAGATGATATAGAAGAAGAGGCTTATGTGATCAATGGTCGTGGCTTTGCGATATGGGATGGATTTAAAGAATTTCAGGACTATTATTATCAGTCGATGGAATTGTTTAAAGAATATGTAGAAGCCAATGAGATGAGTCTTTCGGATTTTCCAGTAGATGAAGATTTAGATATCGTTGAATTGAATAAGGTATTGGAATATAACTTTGAAGAATTAAAAGATGTGTATGAGGGTGAATAGATGAAAGTATATGAAATGAGTTTTCGTGATATGGATCAAAAAATGGTAGAGATCCATGGCATGAAAATGGTTAAGCTTTTAGAGAAGATGGGATTAAAACTAGATAATTTATATGGTGCATTAATGTATGGTTATATCGATCATAATGCGGGTTTTATTTTTGAAATCGTAGCTTTGGAAACAAAGAAACGCAACATTGAATATCGTATTGTACCGATTGGTGTATCGTGCAAAATTCCTCGTTTCGATGTGCAGGAAATGGATATTCAGATTTTGGATAATGTGAATGTGGAATTGTTCCAGGATAAAATTGATATGGTTGAAAAGGCTACAGAAGTTTCTAAAGAATTAGAAGAACTTCGTTTATATAAAGATTTGGATCCATCAAGACATTTAGAGTATCCAGACGATATCATGGTGTATTTTCTAGAAGAAGGAAAAGATCCGGAGGCATGCTGGGTTCGTCTTGAAGGAATACAAGATGGAAAGATGTATGGAACTGTATTAACGGTTTTGCGCCAGGATTTTGGTGTGAAAGAAAAGGATACAATTTATTTTGGTATGACAGAAATGGAAGATCACAAATTGGCGTGTGTATGGGTGAAGGAAGATGAATAAAGAGGATTCATTATATTCAATTTATGTGCAAATATTAAAAGAAGAATTAGTGATGGCTATGGGGTGTACAGAGCCTATTGCGATTAGTTATGCGTGTGCTAAAGCAACACAGGTACTAGATCATTTGCCAGATCGTATTGTAGTTAAGGCAAGTGGCAGTATTATTAAAAATGTTAAGAGTGTTATTGTACCTCATACGAATGGTTTGAAAGGTATTGAAGTTGCAGCAGCAGCAGGAGCTTTATATGGGGATGCGGACGCAAAGCTTGAAGTACTTTCGAGTGCGACTCGTGAACAAATTGAGGAATTGCCTGAATATGTTCAATATACAAATATTACGGTGCAGCATATTGAACAAGGGCATGTGTTTGATTTAGAAATCAATGTGTATTATGAACAAGAACATGCCAGCGTTCGTATTGTAGATACGCATACGAATATTGTGCAGATTGAAAAAAATTGGCAAGTTATTTTTGAAGATAAGACGACGAGTTTAGAACATAAAGCCGATCATAGTGCTTTAATTATGAAACAGATTTGGGATTTTTCACAAACTGTGGATATTGATGACGTAAAAGAAATATTGGATCGTCAAATTACTTGTAACATGGCCATCGCCAATGAGGGAATTCATAATTCGTATGGGGCAAACATTGGCCATGTGATCTTGAATATGGATTCAGATTGTGTAAAGACAAGGGCCAAGGCTTATGCGGCTGCTGGATCGGATGCAAGAATGAACGGATGTGAACTTCCAGTTGTGATCAATTCAGGAAGTGGCAATCAGGGAATTACTTGTTGCGTGCCTGTTGTTGTGTATGCCAAAGAATTAGATTGTACGCAAGAACAATTGTATCGTGCTTTGGTTTTATCCAATTTAACAGCTATTTACATTAAAACAGGTATTGGTACTTTATCAGCATTTTGCGGTGCTGTAAGTGCTGGGGCTGCAGCAGGTGCAGGTGTTGCCTATTTACATAATGGAACTTATAAAGAAATCCAGCATACGATCGTCAACGCATTGGCTATTCTTTCGGGAACGATTTGTGATGGGGCTAAGGCAAGCTGTGCAGCTAAGATTGCTTCTAGTGTAGATGCTGGTATTATGGGATACTATATGTATAAAAATAAGCAACAATTCTATGCAGGTGATGGGATCGTTGCTCATAGTGTGGATGAAACAATTCAAAATATTGGAACACTTGGTTCTCAAGGAATGCTTCAAACGAATGATAAAATCATTGAGATGATGATTTCTTGCGATTAAAAGTAGATAAGCGAATGATTAACTGTGGTTCATACTCCATATGAACGATACGTTTTCGTTCGCTTTTTGTTTGTTCTAAAAGAATATCCACTGCTTCTTTTCCTTTTTCACAAGCACCATGATCTACTGTGGTCAATTGTATTTGGGGAAAATCAGCTTCAGGAATATTGTCAAATCCAGCCACGCTTGTTTTAACGTTATGATCTTTTAAACAAGCTAAGATACCTAAAGCTGTCATATCATTGTTTCCAATATAGGCATCGTATGTATCACTTAAGATTTGTTTCGTTAAACGATACCCGTTTTCATATTCTCTTTTTTCGATGGGGTATAATTCAAACTGTTTAGACGAGTTGAAAAATACTTGTGTATTTGGCACGACACTTTTAACCCCTTCATATCTTTCGTTTCGCCCAATTTCCGTTGTATCTAACGGACTTGATATATACGCAATCTTTTTGTGTCCTAGCTGTTTTAAATGGCTGCCTAATAATTTACCACATTTAAAACTGTTGAGTTCAATGGAATCACAATCAAGATTTTTTGGTTTATCCCCAATTATAATGCACGGTATTTGTTTGGAAAGTGCATTCCATTCATCAATAAATTTTGGGGGATATAGAAGGATGATTCCACATGGTTTCAATAGTTTTAAGTTAGAAAGGGCGTGCTTTTCAAGATCATCTTTACGTAATGTAGAAATAGTAAAGATTTGTGTTTTTGTCTTACTAGCCTGTTCAATGATGCTTGAAACAACCATAGAATAATAGGAATTGGATAAATTGGAACATATTACGACAATCGTATTCTTTGCGTTGGAATATCTTTTTTTAACTTCTGGCTTTTTATATCCCATTTGTTTGGCTGTCTTTTTGACGAGAGTTACTGTTTCTTCTTTGAAAGATACATTCTTATTGTCACTTAGAATCATTGATACAGTAGATTGCGATACATTTGTGGCTTGGGCAATATCGCGTGTAGTTACTTTATTTCTTTTTCCCATAATAAACCTCTTTTGATTTATTTTGATTAATAAATCGATTACTAATCAAATCATTAATCAATATATATTTTAATCTTACACTATTTTATTGGGTTGTCCAGTTATTAATCAATGCTTTGATTAATAAAATAGACTTTTTTACACATTTGAAATGAAATAAAAATAAGTGTATCGTGACTTTGAAAGAGGTGCGAACTATGTACGATTGTATAATCATTGGAGCAGGTATTAGTGGATGCTCATTAGCGTTTGAGTTAAGTAAATATAGTGGAAAAGTATTGTGGTTAGAAAGAAATAATGATGTGGCCGATGAAACAACTAAGGCTAATAGTGCTATTATTCATGCGGGATATGATCCAAAGCCGGATACTTTAATGGCAAAATATAATATTTGGGGGAATAAAATCATTCCTACTTTATGTAAAGATTTGGATGTTCCATGTAAGAATATTGGCTCTTTGGTTGTTGGATTTAATGAAGAGGATGATAAGACCATTGAAATGTTATATAAGCGAGGTATTGAAAATGGTGTTGAAAATCAGCGTATTATTAAACAGCCTGAGCTATCTGTTATGGAACCCAATTTAAATCCAGACTGTACAAGTGCTTTATATGCACCAAGTGCATGTATTATCAATCCTTGGCAGTTTGCGATCGCATTAAGCGAAGTGGCTATTCAAAATGGTGTAGAGCTTCGTTTGAATGAAGAGGTTACGAGTATAAAAAAAGAGGGAGATATCTTTATTGTGAATGATACATATAAAGCTCCATTGGTTGTAAATTGTGCGGGTGTTATGTGTGATCATGTGACTGGACTTATTAAGAAACCCGATTATAAGATTACACCTAATAAGGGTGAATATTATTTATTGGATAAGTCGCAGGGAAACTTGGTTCATCATGTGATTTTCCAATGTCCTACAAAGATTGGTAAGGGTGTATTGGTAGCTCCTACAGTCGATGGAAATTTGATTGTGGGTCCTACAAGTACAAATACAGATGCGGATGATTATGCGACAACGTCTGCAGGATTAAAAATAATTCGTGAAAATGCGGTTAAATCTGTACCGAATATGAAGCTTCAAGAAAATATTCGTACATTTGCAGGTTTGCGTGCAAGAAGTGATACAAAAGATTTTATTATCGGCGAAGATAAAGATGTACATAATTTCTTCTCGATTGCAGGTATGGCAAGTCCAGGTTTAAGTAGTGCGAGTGCAATCGCATTAGACATTGTGAGAATGATGCAGGAAAAAGACTATTTCTTAAATTTAAAAAAGGATTATGTTTCTACAAGAAAAGTAGTTCGCTTTAAAGAATTGTCGCATGAACAAAGAAAAGAATATATTGAAAAACATCCTGAGTATGGTCGTATTATTTGTCGTTGTGAAACCATTAGTGAGGGAGAGATCATTGATGCGATTCGTCGAAGTCCAAAACCAGTGAGTTTAGATGGAATCAAACGTAGATGTAACGCCGGCATGGGAAGATGTCAGTCAGGGTTCTGTGGACCTAGAGTACAAGAAATTCTAGCTAAAGAGTTGGGTGTTAGTCAGTTAGATATTGTTTTGGATAAGAATGGTTCTTATATTTTGTGTGGAAGAACAAAGGAGAATGGCGATGAATAATAAGTATGATGTAGTAATCATTGGTGGTGGTCCTGCTGGTCTTGCCAGTGCAATCGCCGCAAGACAAAATGGTGCCAAGTCCGTTTTGATTATTGAGCGTGATAAGGAGCTTGGTGGGATTTTAAATCAGTGTATTCATAATGGCTTTGGCTTACACCACTTTAAAGAGGAATTAACAGGTCCTGAGTATGCAGGAAAGTATATTGATGAAGTTGATAAAACAGATATTGATATCTTATTGGATACAATGGTAATTGAGATTACGCCAGATAAAATGGTGTATTGTTCAAGTAGTATTCATGGATATTTAATGATTCAGGCTAAATCTATTATTTTAAATATGGGTTGTCGTGAAAGAACGCGTGGTGCAATTGCGATTCCAGGTACTAGAGCTTCGGGTGTATTTACGGCTGGTGCTGCACAGCGATATGTGAATATTGAAGGGTATATGCCTGGTAAAAGAGTTGTGATCTTGGGCAGTGGTGATATTGGTTTAATCATGGCTCGAAGAATGACTTTGGAAGGCGCAAAAGTCTTGGCTGTTGTTGAGGTAATGCCATATTCAAATGGTTTGAATCGTAATATTGTTCAGTGTCTACATGATTATGATATTCCATTGTATCTAAGCCATACAATTACGGATATTGTGGGTAAGTCTAGAGTGGAAAAGGTTGTTGTTTCAAAGGTGGATGAAAATAGAAATCCAATTGAAGGAACAGAAATGGAATTTGATTGTGACTGCGTCTTATTGTCGGTTGGATTAATTCCGGAAAATGAATTATCAAATGGATTAGGTGTTGAAATGGATAGTAGAACACATGGCCCTGTTGTATATGAAAATATGGAGACTTCTATGGATGGTGTATTCGCATCAGGCAATGTAGTGCATGTGCATGATTTAGTGGATTTTGTAAGTTCTGAAAGCGAAAAGGCTGGAATGGGTGCAGGTCAATATGTTTTAAATGGTGAAGTATCTAAAGAGAATGTTGTTAGAACGGTAAATGGAAATAATATTTCGTATGTAGTTCCACAATATATTCGTAAGGATAATGTAGAAAAAAGTGTTGAGCTTTCTTTCCGTGTGAGAAGACCTACGCAACAGGTAAATGTTGTCGTGAAGGATGGAGATACTGTAATTGCGAAGTTTAAAAAGGAACATGTGATTCCAAGTGAAATGGAGAAGGTATCAATTCCTAAGGTGTTGCTTGAAAAGGCAAATAGAGAATTGGTTGTATCTGTAAAGGAGGATGTACAATGAGAGAGTTAATTTGTATAACATGTCCTAAGGGTTGTCATTTAAAGGTGGATGAAGAAAATGATTATAAAGTAACTGGAAATGGTTGTCCTAGAGGTGCAATCTATGGAAAGAAAGAGTGTACGCATCCAACTCGTGTTGTGACAAGTACTGTGAAAATTGTGGGTGCTGAGATTGAAAGATTGAGCGTGAAAACTAATGGGGATATTCCAAAGGAAAAGATCTTTGATGTGATGAAGGAATTGAACCGTGTGGTTGTTAAGGCACCAGTACATCGTGAAGATGTGATTGTTCATGATATTTGTGGTACGGGTGTTGATTTAGTTGCGACGAAAGACTTATAATATTGCTGTTAAAAAAGGGGAGCTTTTAGGCTGAGAGTAGGTTTGTCCTAGACCCTATAACCTGATTTGGATAATGCCAACGTAGGGAATATATCTTTTTTGATAGTGAGCTGCAGATTGGTTTTCTGCAGTTTTTTTCTTGGTGGAGAAAATGAATTATTCTATTTTTGATGTGGATGGAACAATACTTGATTCAATGGAAGTATGGAATACTTTGGCAAGTCGATATATACGTAGCTTGAAAAAAGAACCAGAAGAAAATCTTGATGAAATTGTTTCAGAAATGAGTTTAGAGCAGAGTGCAACGTATTTAAAAAATTATTATAAAATCAATAAATCAGAAGAAGTAATTATTTCAGAGGTATTGCATCTTATATCGGATTATTATATGTATGAAGTGAAACTTATGCCTGGATTTAAAGAGTTTATTTCAAATTATGATTCAGTCAATGTGATTGGTACTAGTTGTGATGAAGAGCTTGTAAAAATCGCGTTGATTAGACTTGGTGTTCTAAATTATTTTGAAGATATTATAACTTGTTCAAAGGTGAATAAGTCAAAGGATGATCCGGATTTTTATTTGGCTTGTGCAGGTGTTTTAAAACAAAAGCCAAAAGATATAGTTGTATTTGAGGATGCAGACTATTGTATAGATGTGGCAAGAAAAGCTGGATTTAAAGTGGTTAAAATAAAAGATTGGAGAGATTTAGATGAAAAGTGCATTGACGATTGCGGGAAGTGATTCGAGTGGAGGAGCAGGAATTCAAGCAGACATTAAAACTATGTGTGCTAACCATGTGTTTGCGACAAGTGCGATTACGGCATTAACAGCGCAAAACACATTGGGAGTAACGGGTATTATGGATGTAACACCTGAATTTTTAGGGGAACAGTTAGATGCGGTATTTACGGATATTTATCCGGATGCCGTTAAGATTGGGATGGTTTCAAGCTCCAAATTGATTGAAATGATCGCAAAAAAATTGAAAGAATATAAGGCAGAAAATATTGTGGTCGATCCTGTAATGGTTGCGACAAGTGGTGCCAGATTGATTAGTGAAGATGCGATTGAAACATTGAAAAAGGAATTATTACCTTTGGCAACTTTGATTACTCCAAATATTCCGGAAGCAGAAGTGCTTTCTGAAATGGGGATTACGGATGAGGCTAGTATGGTTGAAGCGGCTAAAAAAATCAGTGAAACTTTTGGGTGTGCTACTTTAGTTAAGGGTGGGCATCAAATTAATGATGCGAATGATTTATTGTATAGAAACGATTCGTATACTTGGTTTAAAGGTAAACGTATCCATAATTCAAATACACATGGTACAGGTTGTACTTTGTCGAGTGCGATCGCATCAAATCTTGCGAAAGGATATGATTTGGATGCTTCGGTAAAACGAGCAAAAGGTTATATTTCAGGTGCATTAGGGGCAATGCTAGATTTGGGCAAAGGCTCAGGTCCTATGGATCATTCGTTTGCGATAGACAATGAATATACAAAAGAATATGAAGGATAATAAGAAAACCATTCTAGCTGGCGTGTAGAATGGTTTCTTTTTGTTTATTATTTTTAGGAGAGAGATATGAATATTGGTTTATTTCTATATTTATTGCCTTATCTTTAAGGCACTTATAGAATATCATTCCATGTTGTCATAATTTTCTTATAACTTTGGTAAATCTTGTGAAATCGGATTGAATTATGTGAAATTGTCAAAATATGCATTTTTTCTAAAAAAACCTCCAAAAAAAACGTTTAAGAATATGGAGGTGATGAAATAATATGAACAAAACCAAAGATAAAACAATGAAGGAGTTTCTAGAAAACAATGCCTATTTTGTCGACTTCTTTAATGCCTACTTCTTCGATGGTCAAAAAGTTCTTAAACCAGAGAATTGTGAAGAACTTGATTCTGAGATGAATGATGCGAATATGGATTTAGAAAAACATGTGGATGTGATTCGTAAGTACAATGATGGAAATCTTTATAGTGCATTCATTATTGAGAATCAAAGTCGTGTGGATTATTCAATGGTTGTAAGATCGGCTGTATATGAGTTTGTAGCTTATGAGCGAATGTTAAAGAAGTTAAAGAAGAATAGGAAAGATGAGAAACTTCCAATGGTGCACATTCTTGTATTTTATACAGGCGAAAGGCCTTGGAATGCGGCTAGACAGCTTTCTGAACTTGTAGAGGTGGATGAAAGGTTTAAATCTTGTTTCCATGAATACAAAATGAATCTGATTGAAATCACGGGAAATACTTCATATAATTTTAATGAAGAAGACGTGTATAATTTATTCTACATATGTCGAAGTATTTATGATCAGTCGATTTATGAAGGAGCTACAAAAGACTTTGGCCTTGTAAAGAGTAGTGTATTAAAAGTTGTCAAGACATTGACGGATGTAGAATGGCTGGATTTAGAAGAATTAGAGGAAAAGGAGGCGATTTATATGTGCGAAGCAGAAAAGAGATGGCTGGAAGTAAAGTCAAAGGAATGGGAAGCTGAAGGAATAAGAAAAGGCATTGAACGAGGCATTGAACAGGGTGTAGAACTAGGACAGGTTCTTTTGTACAAGACTATGATAAAGAATGGAATGAGTGTCAATGAGATTTCTAAGGTTTGTTCAATATCTGTTGAGAGCCTAAAACAAGTATTAAATAATTGACAAGAGGAGAAGAATCTCTTCTTTTCTTATGTGCATAATGTTAAAGAGATGAATATTCTAGTATTCTATACAGGGAAAGGTCAATGATTTTGGACTAGTGAAAAGCAGTGTGTTAAAAGTGGTCAAGACATTGACGGATGTAGAATGGCTGGATTTAGAAGAATTAGAGGAAAAGGAGGAGATTGCGATGTGTGAAGCTGAAAAAAGATGGCTAGAAGTAAAGTCAAAGGAATGGGAAGCTGAAGGAATAAGAAAAGGCATCGAACAAGGCATAGAACAAGGAATTGAACAAGGTATTGAACAGGGTGTAGAACTAGGACAGGTTCTTTTGTACAAGACTATGATAAAGAATGGAATGAGTGTCAATGAGATTTCTAAGGTTTGTTCAATATCTGTTGAGAGTCTAAAACGAGCATTAAGTAATTGATATGAAGAGAAAAATCTCTACTTTTCTTATATGTATAATGTGAGATGTATCAAACGATGGTAGACAAGGAATTCAGCATTACAAGTATCGCATTCATCTTCTCAGTGAGTGAAGAATCGATTGAAAAGCGTAAATATATGCATGATTTAGACATGCAATTTGTATGGATGATATCGTTTAGATTATGATATTTAGTCTTGATACAGACAATGTTTATTGGTTGTGAATAAGTAGACAAGGCAAAAATTACTGTCTATAATAGAGCTAGAAGTGAGGTACATAAAATGTCAATTATTAAGTTAAATCCAGCATTTAAAGACTACCTATGGGGTGGTACTAAACTAAAAGAAAACTATGGTAAAAAAACAGATATGGATCCAGTTGCGGAGAGCTGGGAATTGTCTGTGCATCCAGATGGTCCAAGTATTGTAGCTAGTGGCGAATATGAAGGCTTGTCTTTCCCTGAATATTTGGAGAAAAAAGGAAAGTGTGTTTTAGGAACAAAAGGAAATACATTTGAATTTTTTCCAATCTTAATTAAATTTATTGATGCCAAACAACCATTATCGATTCAGGTTCACCCAGATAATGAATATGCACTTCGTGTTGAACATGAATATGGTAAGACTGAAATGTGGTACATCTTAGATTGTGAACCAGATTCATTTTTATATTTTGGTGTAAATAAAGAAATTACTAAAGAAGAGTTTGAACGTCGAATTCAAGATAATACTTTATTAGATGTGTTAAAAGCTGTTCCGGTACATAAGGGAGATGTTTTCTTTATTAAGTCGGGTACAATTCATGCGATTGGTGCTGGTATTCAGATTTGTGAGATTCAACAAAATTCAAACACAACATATCGTGTTTATGATTTTGGACGTGTTGGAAAAGACGGAAAACCTCGTGAATTACATATTCAAAAGGCAATTGATGTTTCTAATTTAAGCCCAATTGAATCGGATTTCAAACCATGTGGTCCAGAAGAAAAGAATGGGGATTGTGATACTGTTCGTTTGGCAACTTGCGAATACTTTACAACATATGAATCTACGTTGAATGGTACAACTACACTTCATGTTGATGATGAAAGCTTTGGTTCTATCTTGTTGATTGAGGGTAGTGCGACAATTGAAAATAATGGTACAACTTTAGAAGTAAATAAAGGCGATTCTGTATTTATTGATGCGAATAGTGGTGATGTAAAAATCACAGGAAACTGCCAATGGATCTACAGCAGGGTTTAATTCCCTGCTTCTTTTTAATTATGAAAGAATTTCAAAAAGATTTAATCGACTGGTATATTAAAAATCATCGTCCTTTAGAATTTCGCTTAAAGAAAGATTCCTATGAAATATGGATTAGTGAGATTATGGCCCAACAAACTCGCATCGAGGCTATGCTTCCCTATTTTAAAAGATGGATACAACAGTTGCCAGATATTGAGAGCGTCGCCAAATGTGATGATGAAAAGTTAAATAAGCTGTGGCAAGGATTAGGCTATTATTCGCGTTGTAAAAATATTAAGAAGTGTGCCATTGAATGTGTTGATAAATATGGTGGGAAATTGCCTCGTACAAAAGAAGAATTATTAAAACTCCCTGGAATTGGTCCATATACTGCAGGAGCTATAGCTTCCATTGCGTATGGGCAAAGAGTGAGTGCAGTCGATGGAAATGTGATTCGTGTATTTTCTAGGTTGTATAATATTTGTGAGGATGTTACTAAGACAAGTGTGAAAAAACAGATTGAACAGTTAGTAGATGAAAGTCTTCCTTCCAAAGAAGAGATTTCTTACTATAATCAAGCGTTGATGGAACTAGGAGCACTTATTTGTATTCCCAAAAGTCCAAGGTGTGATATTTGTCCAATCAAAACATATTGTGAAGCTTCAGATCCTGCTTCTTTGCCTTATAAACCAAAGAAAAAGGCACGTAAAATCGAGTATAAACATGTATACATTTGGATGTATCAAGATCGAATTCATGTTGTAAAAAGAGCAGATACAGGCTTGTTGGCGGGACTTTATGGTTTTGATGAAATGAAACCAGAATATATTATAGAAAGTATTGAACTAGAACCTTATATACATATTTTTTCACATGTAGAGTGGCATATGGATGCAACGTTGTGTATAGTAGATATGGAAGATTCAAATTATAAAACAATTGAAGAAATAGAAGAGCATATCGCTTTACCGAGTGCGTTTATGCCGTTTATGAAACAAGTAAAGGAGTATTTATGGAAAAAGTAGAAATTGAAAGTTTTACTTTAGATCACACTAAAGTAAAAGCACCTTATGTGCGTTTGATTAGTGAAGAAAAAGGACCTCATGGAGATATTGTATCCAATTTTGATGTTCGCTTATGTCAGCCAAATCGACAAGAGATTCCAACCGGAGTTATGCATACTTTAGAACATTTGTTCGCATTATATCTTCGTCCAAGAATTTCTGGCTATTTAGATTGTTCACCATTTGGATGTCGCACTGGCTTCCACCTATTAGCATGGGGAAAACATTCAAGTAAAGATGTTGCGATTGCTGTAAAAGAAGCATTGGAACTCATCACAACTACAGAATGGGAAGATGTTCCTGGTACAGAAGAAAAAGAGTGTGGTAACTACAAAGATCATTCTTTGTTTGGTGCTAAGGAATGGGCAAAAGATATTTTAGAGAAGGGAATGAGTTGTGACCCATTCGAAAGAAAAATTGTGTAAGAGAATGTGAAATTCTCTTTTTTTATTGGAGTTGCCCTATTTATCGCGTCGTTTCTATGTTAAAATATAGTATAGTCTTTAAAAGGAGAACTTAATTATGGCAGGAATTTTTGGAAAATTATTTTCAGAAGAACAACGAGAATTATCTGCATTGGAAAAGATTGCAGATCAAGTATTAAAATATGAACCAGAAATGCAGGCATTATCGGATGATGAGTTGCGTGCAAAAACGGATGAATATAGAAAAAGAATTGCGGATGGAGAAACTGTAGATGATCTTCTTCCTGAAGCGTTCGCAACAGCTAGAGAAGCTGCCTATCGTGTGATCAACGAAAAACCTTATAAAGTTCAGATTATGGGATCTATTGCGATGCACAAAGGTGATATCTCAGAAATGAAGACAGGTGAAGGTAAAACTTTGACAGCCACAATGTGTGTATACTTAAATGCTCTTGCAGGTCAAGGTGTTCACGTAATCACAGTCAATGAATACTTGGCTGGTCGTGATGCTGCTTGGATGGGTGAAATCTATCGTTTCTTAGGCTTAACAGTTGGTGTAAATACACGTGATTTAAAACCAAGAGAAAAACGTGAAGCGTACGCATGTGATATTACCTATACAACAAACTCAGAACTTGGATTTGATTACTTGCGTGACAACATGGTTACAGAAGTGGAAGATCGTGTAATGCGTGGACTTCACATGGCTGTAATCGATGAGGTTGACTCTGTATTAATTGATGAGAGTCGTACACCATTAATTATTTCTGGTGGTAAAAAACAAACCGCAAACTTATATATTCAGTCGGATCGTTTTGTGAAGACTTTAATTGCTCCAGAATATGAAACAGATAAGTTTACGCATGAAAAAACTTTGATTTCTGGAGATTATGATATTGATGAAAAGACACGTCAGATCATGTTGAGTGAAGATGGTGTTCATAAGGCAGAAAAATTCTTTAAGATCAAAAACCTTTACGATATTGAACATACACAACTTGTTCACCACATTAACCAGGCTTTAAAGGCAAACTACATCATGATGCGTGAAGTTGAATATGTAGTTAGTGATGAAAAAGAAATTGTTATCGTCGATCAATTTACAGGTCGTATGATGCCAGGACGTGCATATTCTGATGGATTACACCAAGCTATTGAAGCTAAAGAAGGGGTTCCAATCAAAGAAGAAACTTCGACTTTGGCAACAATTACATACCAGAACTTCTTCCGTCTATATGAGAAATTGGCTGGTATGACGGGTACCGCAAAAACTGAAGAAGAAGAATTCTTATCAACTTACAACATGAAGGTTGTTGTGATTCCTACAAACCGTCCAGTAGCTCGTAAAGATCTTCCTGATGAAATCTATGCACACAAGAAAGATAAATATGCTGCATTAGTACGTGAAGTTAAACGTTTGTATGAAACAGGACAACCAGTTCTAGTTGGTACGATTGCGGTAGAAACAAGTGAGGTTATTTCTCAATTATTAAATAAAGAACACATTCCTCATGAAGTATTAAATGCGAAAAACCATGCTCGTGAAGCAGAAATCATCGCAAAGGCGGGTCGTCCAAAATCAGTTACAATTGCGACTAACATGGCTGGTCGTGGTACCGATATTAAATTGACAGAAGAATCACGTAAATTAGGTGGTCTAGCTGTATTAGGTAGTGAAAGACATGAATCTCGTCGTATTGATAATCAGTTACGTGGACGTTCTGGTCGTCAAGGTGATCCTGGATTCTCACGTTTCTATGTATCTTTAGAAGATTCATTGATGGTTCGTTTTGGTGGTGACAAGCTACAAAAGCTATTTGAAAAAATGGGTGATGAACAAATTGAATCTAAGGCAGTTACAAAATCAATCACAATGGCTCAAAAACGTGTTGAAGGATACAACTTTGATATGCGTAAACAATTGTTAGATTATGATGATGTATTGCGTCGTCAGCGTGAAATTATTTATGCACAGCGTAATCGTATTCTAGAAGCAGATGAAGTACATGATATGGTTCGTGTTGTATTTGAAAAAACAATTGAACAAACTTTACAAGCTAATTTATCGGATCAAAAGAAACAAACAATTGAGGTTGCGGGTGTTGTAAAATCTATTGAAATGATGGGTATGGCTGAAGATAAGGCAATTCGTGCAAATGAACTTGAAGGAAAGTCTTATGATGAAGTTAAAGAATATTGTGTGAATAAGATTTGGAATGAATATGAAGCTGAAATCAAAGATGTTAAGCGTCAATTCTTACCTTTTGAAAAGACAGTTGTATTACGTAATATTGACCGTAACTGGATCAATCATATTGATATGATGGATAAATTACGTAGTGGTATCTATTTGCGTTCTTATGCACAAAACAACCCTCTACAACAATATGTACAAGAAGGATTTGATATGTTTGAAGAAATGAATCAAAGAATTGATCGTGAAATCACATTCTTCCTATTAAAGGTACGTATTCGTAAGGAGCACACAGCTTAATGGAACTATATGAATTAAAACAAGGAGTGAGTACTCACCTAGAGAAATTACATTCTTTAGGTGAGTCACTTTGACTTATCTAGTAAAAACAAACAGATTGAAGAATATGATAAACAAACTTTAGAACCGGATTTCTGGCAAGATCAGAAAAAGGCTCAACAAGTGATTCGTGCAAAAAATGCATTAAAAGACATTGTGGATCGTTATGAAGAATTGGATTTACAATTGACTTCATTAAATGATACGGCCGATGAATTAAAGTCTGAATTTGATGAAGAATTAATGATGATAGCTGAAGAAGAATATGCGGATATGGATAAGAAATTCGAGGATTTTGAAATTCAAGTCTTATTAAGTCATGAATATGATCAAAACAATGCCATTTTAGAAATTCACCCTGGAGCTGGTGGAACGGAGTCTTGTGACTGGGCAAGTATGTTGTATCGTATGTATACAAGATATGCTGAAAAACATGGCTTTAAAGTAACAGTTCTCGATTATTTACCAGGGGATGAAGCAGGTATTAAAAGTGTAACTTTCCTTGTCGAAGGAGATAAGGCTTATGGCTATCTGAAATCGGAAAAGGGTGTACATCGTTTAGTTCGTATTTCACCATTTGATTCAGGTGCTAGAAGACATACTTCTTTTGCGAGTCTAGATGTTATGCCTCAATTTAATGATGAAATTGAAATTGATATCAAACCAGAAGATTTAATAGTAGAAACAAAACGTGCTTCGGGTGCAGGAGGACAGCATATCAATAAAACGGATAGTGCCGTTCGTATGGTGCATAAACCTACGGGTATTGTAGCTACGTGTCAAAATGGGCGTAGTCAACATGAGAATAGAGAAGAATGTTTGCGTGTCTTAAAATCTCGTTTGTATCAATTAGAAATTGAAGAACAAGAAAAGAAGATTGCCCAAATCAAAGGCGTACAATCTGCCAATGAATGGGGTAGCCAAATTCGAAGCTATGTCATGCATCCATATAGCTTAGTCAAAGATGTTCGTACAGGATATGAAACGAGTCAAGTTCAATCTGTATTAGATGGAGATCTAGATGAATTCATCTTTGCGTATTTAAAATCACAAATTCAATAAAATCCAATCGAAAGGTTGGATTTTTTTATATTCCCTCATAAAAATGTAATTATTTCGAATTATTCCCTCATAAAAGTGTAAAATACTCTTGTTAGAGGTTAAGAATATGAATGTATATTATCATTTACCGGGTTTATTTGAATTCTATGAATTCTATAAAAAGTTTTTGCCCTTATTTAAAAATAAACCAGAATACTTCTACGACTGGTGCAAGATTGGCTCTATTTATGGCTCGCCATCCAATTGTATATGGTCTGGTGGACGCATCAGTTATGAAGATCATGATCCAAAAAAAGTGTTAGATTTAATGAAGAAATATAATATATCAGCTCGTCTTACATTTAGTAATTCTTTGATTGAAGAAAAACATTTATCGGATATAAAATGCAATGAATTATGTCGATTGTTGAATTTAGATACAAATAATGGGATTATTATTCATTCAGACATATTGATGAAATATTTGAAAAAAATATATCCGAATCTATATTATGTGTCTTCAACCACAAAAGTATTAACGGATTTTCATGATTTTAAAAAGGAAGTAGAAAATCCAGACTTTGCGTATGTAGTCCCTGATTTTCGTTTAAATAAACAATTTGAGAAGTTAAATTCACTATCTGAAGTATATAAACAAAAGGTAGAATTTCTATGTAACGAATGCTGCTGGTATGGCTGTAAAGACCGAAGGGAATGTTATAAAACAGTTAGTAAACAAAATTTGGGCATTGATTGTACGGATCATATATGTAAAGCGCCTTATTCGAATGAAGGCTATCGCTTTTCTAGAGTGATGGAAAGTCCTGGATTTATTAGTTTAGATGACATTTTAAATATCTATGTTCCTATGGGCTATTCAAACTTTAAAATCGAAGGAAGAGACTTAGGAAATGCTCTTTTGTTAGAATTTATTCTTTACTACATGGTAAAACCACAATATCAAATCCATGTTCGTGAAGCAATGTATTTAGATGCAATGTTAGACTTGTTTTAGGAGGTTCACATGATAGAAAAAAGACATACAGTACGCAAGTATTTAGATAAACCATTAGATATGGATTTAGTTGGTTTATTAAATACACGTATTGAACAAAATAATGAATTGTATGATTTAACATTTAAACTTGTTACGAATGAATCAGATGGTATTTCTAGTTTGGCTAAAATTATGTCGAATCATACAGTACAAAATTATATTATTCTTGCAGGCAAAGAATGTTCAATTTTAGATGAAAAGATAGGCTATTGTGGTGCTGACTTGATTTTGTATGTTCAAAGCCTAGGCTTAAATACATGGTGGTGTGGAGGCATGTTCAATGGCAAGAATGCTCTTAAACATTTAGATGATAAAGATGTTAGAGTCAATGGTGTCATTGCGATTGGATATGGAAAAACACAGGGTGTACCTCATAAATCAAAGACGGTTGATCAAATTAGCCATTACCAAGGAGTAGTTCCAGATTGGTTTAAGTCTGGAATTCAAGCATTATTATTAGCACCAAGTGCGTTAAATAGACAGCCATATATAGTAAATGGTGTGGGTAATAAAGTGAGTTTTAAAGTGAAAAGTGGACCTTTATCACAAGTTGATTTAGGTATAGGAAAATATTTCTTTGAGTTTGGTGCAGGAAAATCAAATTTTGAATGGAGTTAATATGATACATATTGAGGATGAAATCTTTATAAAGAAGAAATTTGATTTTGAAAAATTGAAAGAATTTGGTTTTTCTTTTGAGAATAACATATATGTTTATACAGAAGATTTTTTGGATGCAAATTTTAAAGCTATTATTGAAATATCCGATGTTTTAACTGGTAAAGTCATTGATAATTTAAGTGATGAAGAATATATGCCATTACGCATAGAATCTTATGATGGAGAGTATGTCTGTAAAGTTCGTGAGGCATACAAATCCATATTAAAAAGAATTGCGGATGCATGTTGTACAGATGTATTCTTTGCGAGTGAACAGGCCAATCGTATCGCAAACTTGATCCATGAAACATATGGAGTAAAGCCCGATTTTCCATGGAATGATGACAATGGTGTGTTTCGCCATTTAGATACTCGAAAATGGTTTTCCTTAATTATGTATATTAAAAGAGATGCCCTTTTAAAAGATGGGAACAGTGCGATGGTAAATGTCATGAATTTAAAAACAGAACAACAATATGATGTAGATGGAATTTATCCTGCCTTTCACATGAATCATAAATATTGGATTTCTTTGATTTTAGATGATACATTATCGGATACATTGATTATGGAACTAGTTTCAAAAAGTTATAATTTAACCAAAAAGAAAAGACGCAGATAGGTGCGTCTTTTATGCTTTTTAGCCAATTGGCTGATGGTAGAACTTACCATAGAAATGATTTGTCTTATAGGAGTTAATAATGACATTCGGAGCTACATTTAATACACAATCGATCACGTCAGCTTCTTCATAACTTGAAATAACTGTCTTACAAATATAGAATTTCTTGTTGCTGTAAGCCCCATACGCATCAATGACACTCATACCATGTTTGAAGTTTTCTGTATAAGCCTTTGTGATAATACTTGGATTTTCTGTTGTAATTTCAACAGTAATCTGGGCATATCTATGATAGAAACGAGAAATGGTCTGTGTTGAAATAAATTGGAAGATAATTGAATATCCCGCATATACCCATCCAAAGAATAGACCGAAAATAATTAAAATAGTTGTATTAAAAATAAAAACATAATCCCATAAGCTTTTATGAATCTTATTAGAGATGTACAGGGCAATAAAGTCTGTACCACCTGTAGATCCATCCGCTTTTAAAGCGAGTGTAATACCAATTCCATATAAGAATCCACCAAATAATACGTTTAGAACTAGATCATCAAAAAAAGGAGTAAAAGAGAAAATGTTTAAAAAGAATGATACAAGTCCAAACTGTAGGCAACTTAAGAATACAAATCGTTTTGAAACGGATTTATAACATAATAATGCCGCCGGAATATTTAACATAAGAATTCCTAATGAGATAGAGAAATTGATGTTAAATAAATTGCAGATCTTATGAATCAATATCGCAACTCCGGTAAATCCACTAGACAATAAATTGCATGGATTCATAAAGACTTGAATCACGTATACTTGAATAAAAGCACTTAATACCGTCATGATAATTGAAAGTATTAAGCGTAGATTTTTATTTTTTGAAAAATGTCGAATTTCTTTTGTCATGCGAATCACCATGGATAATTATATTAGAAAAGAATTTTTATTCCTTGAAGCTTCCTTCCTTGTACTAGGAAATTTCCTAATATTAGGAAAAAATGCATGTTAATAATTAGGAAGAATCATATAAAATATAAGTATGGGGGTGTACTAAAAGTGAATAAAAGACAAGAGAAAATTGTTCTATTGTTGAATGATACAAAGGCATGGATGACAGGAAAAGAAATCTCTAAACTTATGCAAGTATCGGATCGCACAATTCGTAGTGATATCGATGCGATCAATCGATATTATGAACAGCCAATTATTGAATCCAACTTACGAAGTGGATATCATATTCGAGATGAAATCAATGTTACATTGCCTACAGCACAAAAATATATAATACCTCAAACACCTCAAGAAAGATGTGTGTATATTATACGCGTGTTATTGTTTGAGAAAAAAGAATTAAACTTGATGGACTTACAAGATCAAGTGTTTATTAGTGGGTATTCAATTGATAATGACATTAAAAGAATTAAAAAAATGCTTGAGGGTTATCATGATTTAAAACTGATTCGCTCTAAAAATCACATTCATTTAGAGGGTAGCGAAGATGAAATGCGCAAACTCTATAAAGATTTACTTACGGAAGAGACACAAGGAAATTTCTTGAACCTTAATAAGCTTTCGAGTATGTTTAAAGGCTTTGATTTATTAAAAGTCAAAGACATTATGGAAAATATTTTAAAAGAATATAATTATCGTATTCGAGAAATGGCAATTCCCATGTTGATGATACATATTGGTGTTGCGATTGAAAGGATGTTGCACCACAATTACATCAAAACAAGTCGTGGAACAGATTTGGAAAACACAAAAGAATATCAGATTGCCAAAGAATTCTTTAATCGTGTATCTAAAATTGTGCGTATTGAGATCAATGAAAATGAAGTTGAATTATTAGCCCTATTATTAATGGGTAAAAATTCAATGAATCTTCAAAATGATTTGGTTTCTGCCCACAGCAAACACGGCTACAATGTGAATGAATTGGTTACGCAAATTATCGAATCCATTAAATCAGATTATGATATTGACTTCTCAAAAGACGTAGATTTGCGTTCGGGTATCGCATTACATTTGCAGGGATTAGTTGAAAGAAAAAATAAAAATATTCATATCGATAATATGTATCTTCAAGAATTGAAGAAGAAGTATCCATTAGTTTTTGAATTGGCCATTCGTGTAGGTGAAATTTTAAATGAAGAATTAGGAATGGATATTTCTGAAAATGAGCTAGGTTTTTTGGCCCTTCATTTAGGGGCTGCCTATGAAAGAACACATAATCATCAACATTACAAAGCCATTATGATTTATCCTGTGGATCAGGCTTTTGGGGATATTTTACTAAAGAAAGTGGATTTCTTATTTAACGAACGTATGGATGTAATCCAAAGTGTGAGTTATTTTGAAGAAAAGACAATCAAAGAATTGGATCCTGATTTGATTCTAACGACATCACCACTACAACACAATTTAGATATTCCAACTGTTCAAATTTCTGTATTTATCACAACAGAAGATGAGAGTCGCATTTTCCAAACATTAAATGCGTTGGATAAAAAGAGATTTCAAAATGAATTTAAAACTCAAATTATTGATTTGATTGAACCAGAAACTTTTCATTTGAATTTGAAAACAGAAACGCCAGAAGAAACAATTGAATTTATGTGTGATCACTTAAAAAAACTAGGGTACAGTGATGATGCGTTTAAAAAATCAGTTCTTCAAAGGGAAAAAATGGCATCCACAAGTTTTGTGTATTCCTTTGCGGTACCACACTCATTGAATGTGGCAAGTTTTCGATCTTCGATTTCTGTTGCGTTTTTAGAAAAGCCAATCAAATGGGGTGAATTTGAAGTTAAGATGGTTATGTTGTTGGCAATCAACGAAGTATATAAAGATACTTTAGTTATGTTCTTTGATTGGTTAAGCAGTATGATCAATAACGCAAATCATTTTGTGGCTTTATTAGAAAGTCAAAGCTATGAAGAATTTATATCAAAAATAATCGAATAGAAAGGTTGTACAAATATGGATAAAACACATCGTTATGGAGTAAAACTGAAGGAAAGTTCAGTAAATAGTTTTTATAGAGGCGTTGCCTATCTGATTGACTGGTATGTGGCAACAATGTTTGCCGGAATCCCTATTGTCTTAATTGGAAGCATTGTGAATCATACAACTTCCGTATCACAAGATTTATCTAAAATCCCTGCACCATATAATATCTTGGTAGCTTTGTTGGCGATTGTATTCTATTTAGGATATTTTGTGATTCTAGAATTGTATGTATATAAAGGACAAACTTTTGGTAAACGCATTATGAAATTAAAAGTTGTAAAAAATGATGAGTCTGACGTAGATTTTAAAACAATTTTAATGCGCGAAGGACTCGGAATCATGATCGTTGAAGGCTATATTGCGAATAGTTCAAGTTATTTGCGTCAATTGATTCAAATGGTTACAGGCATTCCAATTATGGATATGGCAGTGTATGTATTTGGAATTATTAGTGCTATTTCCATTTTAATGGGTATGGCAAGTCCATCAAGAAAAATGATTCATGATCGTATTGCGAATACACATATTATTAGTGTGGCAGGTACGGAAAAGTAATTTCCTAGTTGTAGGAAAACATTTAGTGAATTCATTATCAATAGCTGTGATAAAGTAAAGACAGCTAATAAAGGAGAGTGTTTTTATGGACAAGCTAGAAAAAATTTTGATGCCTATGGCCGATGTTCTAACTAAAAACCGAGTATTAATCGCAATTCGTGATGGTTTCTTAATTTCTACACCATTATTAATTGTTGGTTCAATCTTCTTGTTGATCGCAAACTTCCCAATTCCAGGATGGGATGCTGCAGTATCATCAATACTTGGTGCAGGTTGGACAGACTGGTTCAAGGCGGTATCTCGTGCATCATTTAACTGTACAGGTTTATTAACTGCATTAGGTACAGGATATGCGATGGCAAGAGAATTTAAAGCAGACAAAATTCAAGGTGCTGCCGTTGCATTAGTTTCTTATTTTATTTTAATGCCAACAATTCACACAGCTGTTAGAGATTCAGGTGAAGTTGTTGAAGATGCTGTTTTTGCAGGTTTAGATTTTGATTATATCGGACCAAACGGAATCTTCATGGCCTTGATTTGTGCGACTCTTGGAGTATGGTTGTTCGCCTTTGCATATAAAAAAGGATGGACAATTAAAATGCCTAAAGGTGTACCTCCTGCAGTTGCAGATTCATTCGCTGCATTAGTACCAAGTGCTCTAGTTATGGGAGCTGCATTCTTAGTACGTATTGGTTTCTCATTCACAGAATTTGGATACTTCCAAGACTTCGTAGTAGCCATTCTACAAACACCATTGGAAGGTTTAGGAGATACATTAGGAGCTAACGCATTATATTCATTCATGTGTACTTTCTTCTGGTTCTTTGGTATCAACGGACCAGCAGTATGTAACTCAGTATTCTTCATTGGTAACGTATTAACCGCAAAACAATTAATCGCATTCGAAGCTGGTAAAGCATTACCATATATCTTCACAAACCCATTCAGTAACTTCTTCTGTAACTTCGGTGGTGGAGGATCTACTCTATCATTAGTAATCTTGATGGTTACAGTATGTAAGTCTGAACGTATTAAACAATTAGGAAAATTATCTATCGTTCCAGGATTCTTTGGAATCAACGAACCAATTATCTTCGGTTTACCAGTTGTATTAAACCCAGTTATTGCGATTCCATTTATTTTAGTTCCAATGATGAACTTGATCCTATCATATTTCGCAACATTATGGGGTATTATTCCACGTACAACAGGTGTAAACTTACCTTGGACTACTCCAATTGGATTCTCAGGATGGTTGGCTACAGGATCTTGGAGAGCAAGTGTATGGCAAATCTTCTTGTTGGTATTAGGAATGATGATTTACTATCCATTCATTAGAACATTAGATAAAAAATATTTGGCAGAAGAAGCTGCTGCTGCAAATGAGTCAAGCGAAGAAGACGATATCTCATTTGACGATTTAGATTTAGATAATCTATAAGATTAGGAGGATAACACAATGAAAGTTATGATGATTTTTGACCAGACACAAGCTGGTTTAGGAGGAAAAGAAAGTCCTGATTTACCTATGGGCGGAAAAGCAATGGGAATTGGTTCTTGTGAAATGTTTACTCGATTCTTGGATCAGCAAGGAGGAAAAGTCATCGCTACTTTATATTGTGGAGACGGTACTTTTTTAGCCGACCCAGAACTTAACGCAAAGAAATTTGCGGCTATGGCAAAAAAATTCAATCCAGACGTAGTTATCTGTGGACCATGTTTCAACTATGCAAATTATGGTATCATGGCTGCTAAATCGGCTGAAACAATTTCAGAACTAACAAATATTCCTGCTTTTGCGATCATGTCACAAGAGTGTGAAAAGGCTATCGAAACATACAAAGATAAAGTTACAATTTTAAAAATGCCTAAAAAAGGTGGAATCGGATTGAATGAATCATTAAGCGCTATGTGTGAATACGCTAAAATGTTAGTCGACAAAAAAGATACTGCTGAATTCTTAGAAAAACATGCTTATTAATAATGACCAGCTCGATTGAGCTGGTTTTCTTTATGTTCCTAACAATAGGAAACACATTTGGAATCTAGTGAAACAAAATAGGTCTATACTGCTTTATATAAGGAGGACATAATCATGTCAGAAACATTAAAAATACTTAATACATTAACACAAACAATTTCAATTTCAGGAGATGAAAAAAATGTTGGCAAATGTATGGCACAATACTTAGAGCCATATTGTGATGAAATTGTATATGATAATTTAGGCTCCGTATTTGGCGTAAAGAAAAGTAAAAAAGAGAATGCCAAACGCGTATTAGTCATTACACACATGGATGAATCAGGATTAATGATCACAAAGATCAATGATAATGGAAGTGCTGAATTTATTGAAATCGGTAAAATCAATAAACAATATTTACCAGGAAGTCGTTTGCGTGTAAAAACAAAAACAGGTGAAGTCAATGCCTTCGTGGTTGGTACAAAAAAAAGGGTCATTGACTTTGGAACATATTCAAAAGAAGAAACATTAGCACTTGGTGTATTTGTAGGAGATAGTGCCGTAGTGGATGGTCCATTTGTCAAAGTGCAAAAACAATGTATTTCAAAAGCATTAGAATCAAGAGTTGGATGTTTAATGGCTGTTGAATTATTAGAAGCTGTTAAAGATAAAGAATTTGATTTTGATTTATATGTTGGAGCCTGCGTTATGGAAGAAGTAGGACAGCGAGGAGCCACAACAGCTACAGGACTTGTAAAACCAGATCTAGGTGTTGTACTTGGTTGTAAAAAAGCGAAAACATTAGATGAAAAAGACCAAAGCGTAGGAGAGCTAGGAAAAGGCTTGTTAGTATCTTTCTACGATAAAGGAATGATGCCAAACCGTGGCTTATTAGATGCATTAGTACAAATCTGTAAAGAGGAAGATATCGCATATCAGCACTACTATAGTATGGATCTAAATGAAGGCGCATGGGTACACAAATTGTTTGCCGGATGTCCAACACTAAATGTATCGATTGCGATTCAAAATGCATATAGCGCAATTGAAAGCATGGATCTAAATGATTATGACTGCGCAAAAAAAGCTTTGACTGTATTTGTTGAAAATTTAAATGAAGAAAAGATTCAAGAATTTAAGGAATCAAATCGATAGGTGATACTATGGAACAAGCAATTGGTGATATTAATTTAGAAATGCTCAAAGAATTAAGTGAGGCTCATGGCATTAGTGGAAACGAAAAAGAAGTGAGTCGCACTATGAAAAAATGGATGAGTCCGTATGCGGATGAAATCACATATGATAATTTAGGATCCATTATCGGACTTCAAAAAGGAGAAGAAGACCAGCCTACTTTAATGATTTGTGGACACATGGATGAAGTTGGTTTTCTAGTGCGTGAAATTGACGAACAAGGCTACATCCGTATGCTTCCAGTTGGAGGATGGTGGGGACATGTACTACCTAGTCAGACACTTGTAGTGACAACACATGAAGGTAAAAGATATCAAGGTGTTGTAGGATCAAGTGCGCCTCATGGATTGAGTAAGGAAGTCAAAGAAAAAGTTATTCATCCATTAGATTTATTTTTAGATTTGGGTGTCGCAAACCGTGCTGAAGTTGAAGAGTTAGGAATTCAAATTGGCGATATGATTACGCCAGATACAGAATTTACAGTTATGAACAATCCAAACTATTTAATGGGAAAAGCCTGGGATGATCGTTTGTGTGCAGCTATGGTTGTAGATGTAATGCGTATTTTAAGCAAAGATAAACATAAATGCAATTTATATGGCGTTGGTACGGTACAAGAAGAAGTTGGCTTAAGAGGAGCGAGAACGGCCGCAAATATGTTACATCCAGATGTTGCGATTGCCTTAGACGTAACAACAAGTATGGATACACCAATGGATAAAGGAATCAATGGATTAGGCAAAGGTGTTGTGTTAAGTGTAATGGATGCGGGAATCATCGGTAATAAAAACTTTATCGCAAAAATGGAAGAAATCTGTAAAGATTTAGATTTAGATATCAACTATGACATGATGACATGTGGGGGTACAGATGCGGACAATATTCATAAAGCACATGATGGCGTAGTCACAATGACATTGTCCATTCCAACACGTTATATGCATTCACATCGTTTGATCATTCATCGTAAGGATTATTGGCAAACTGTATTATTAATGGCTGAATTTGCTCGTCGATTAGATAATGAATTGTTGCAGATATTGAAAGGATAAAATAATGAAAGTATTAGTTGGAAGATTTAGTTCAGAATCAAATGAACACTCTAGATCTTTGATGAGTCTTGATAAGTTTATTTTGAAATATGGAGAAGACTGTATCGACTCTATGTATTGTCGAGATATTTTTGAAGAAAATGGTATTGAATTGATTCCAAGTATTGGTGCGATTGGACATCCTCATGGACTTGTAACTTTGGATGCCTATGAATTTATTGTGGATAAATTCAAACAAAGCGTAAAAGAACACCTACACGAAATTGATGGAATCTTCTTGTTTCTTCATGGAGCTAGTAAGGTGATTGGTTTACAAGGAGGTTCAGCAGAACATGCGATTTTACGCGAAATTCGCGCTATTGTTGGACCCTATATGCCTATTGCCCTAGTTATGGATCCACATGGAAATTTATCGGAAGAATTAGTTTCAAATGTAAATCTATTAAGATGTTATAGACACTCACCTCACATTGATACAAAGGAAACGTATCAATTTATGGCCAAAGACTTTATTGATTTATTGAATCACAGAGAAGACATTCATCCAGTTTACTATCGTGTTCCAATTATTATTGGTGGAGAAAAAAGTGTTTCTTTTGACGAACCTATGGTGTCTATCAATAATATGTTAGAGGAAGCTGAACAAACAGGTCGTATTCGTTCTGCCTCATTCCACATTGGTTATTTAAGACATGATGGACCAAATTTAGGATGTTCTGTTGTCGTATGTCCTAAGACAAAGAAAGATACAGAATTTGCGGATATGTGGGCAAGAAAAATTCGTGAATTTGCCTATTCAAAACGTCATGAATTCCACTATCACGGAAATGTGGCTTCTTTAGAAGATGCGATTGAACAAGTTGTAAAACATGATCAAGGTACATGTTTTATTACCGATTCAGGAGATAATGTAGGATCTGGTGCTGATGGCTTTAATAATTATGTTTTAAGACAAATTATGAATTTGAAGGATTTCAATAATAAAAAATACTTAGTTTCAGGAATTGTTGATTTTAATGCCCACGCCTACTTAATGGACAAAAAAGTTGGCGACAATGTCGAATTTGATTTAGGAATGGACTATGATGAACTCTGTAAAAAAATTCATATTAAAGGTAGTGTTGTCGCCAGAGGTCTAGCTGAAGAAATGTATGTTGGCAAAGAAGATATTGGTACAGTAATCACTGTAAAAGTAGAGGATATGCCAGTATATGTCGTAGTTGAAAATGATGCCATCCAATATTATGAACCAGCTCAATATGTGACAAGTGGCTTAAATCTAGATGATTATGATGTCATTGTTGTAAAACAGGGGTACATTTCAGCTGAATTTGATGAATATGCATCATATTGCGTAATGGCACTAACAGATGGACCTACAAATCAGGCAAGTGAAAAACTTGTATTCAGACAAATTCATAGACCGATGTATCCATATGATGATCGTGAATTAGATGAAATTTAAATAATATAAAAATCCACCTCTTGGTGGATTTTATGTTTTATAAATAATTTTTCATAAATGAATTCGCATTGTTGAAACAAATCGCTTTGATTTCTTCATCTGTAAATTCATTTTCCTTTAGTTTCAGAGCAATGTTTTGGATTTCTGTGATGTCCTTCATACCAACCACATTACTATCTTCCATACCAGGAATATAGTCCATGAAATCAAAACCTAATGCGATGTGTTCGATTCCAATTTTATTTTTTAAATATTTAAGAATTTCAATAAAGTCATCCAATGTCGCATTTTCCTTCTTGTTCTTCACAAACCAGCGAACAGGAATGCCGCCAACTAGACCATCCTTGTTTTTGATGATGTCAAGTTGTAAATCACTCAAGTTACGATAATGATTGTATAGAGCCTTCACATTACTGTGAGATGCGATGATGGGCTTTGTACTTGTTCTTGCGATATCATAGAAATTCCATTCGCAACAATGACTCGTATCTACCGCAATACCTATTTCGTTCATAGCCTGAATGGCTTCTATACCTAGATCTGTTAATGGTTTATTATTTGTTCTTGCACCACAAGCTAGGGCATTATCATCGTTCCAGCATAATGAGCCAAGACGTACATTGTGATCATATAGCCATTGAATTTTATTTGTGACATCTTCTTTAATTCCACACATACCTTCAACAGCGATAAAGACTTGAATATCCTTATCGTTGTTAAAAGAGAAATGTTTGCTTGATTGAATACATTCATTCGCATATAAGATGCAGTCCTGCATATCTTGCCATGATTCAGTGCCACTAAAGCAGCAGACAATGGCCGAAAACTTCATATTACCCTCTTTAAAACGAGGATAGTGAAATTCATCCAAACGATTCGGCTGGTCTTTATGATCGAATAAATCATTTCCTATATCATCATGTAAATTTGCAAATGAAATCATGCGTTTAGCTCCTTTAAGAAGTCTTGAATCTGATCGGCAATGGATTGTAGACTTTCTTGCCAGAAAGTTTCTTCTTCTATGTTGATATCTGCCATACTTGCGACATTTTCACAAGTGTTAGTGGTTGTTGCGGCAAGCAACTTCTCATATTTAGGAATAAAGGATGTTCCTTCCTTTTTAAATTTCGCATACAATCCTCGAGAGAATAAAGCACCAAATGTGTATGGGAAGTTGTAGAATGCGATATCTGGAATATAGTAATGCACTTTTGTGATCCAACGATAAGGATGGATCCAGTTCTGGTCTAAGCCATCACCAAACGATTTATTTAGAGCTTCCTTCATTAATTCACATAGTTGTTTGGCATTTAAGAAACCTTCTTCAATATGTTCAAATACAGATTTTTCAAATAAGAAACGTGCATAGATATCCAATACGTTTTGACATAATGCCGATAATTGTGTATCAATGACTAATAATTTTTCTTTTTTAGGTAAAATGCTTGCCATATAGTTATACATTACATTTTCATTAAATGTACTTGCCGTTTCTGCCAGAGGCATACAATAATCACGGTTTAAAATAGCTTGTTCTTCAATCATTTCACCATGGAAGGCATGACCCAATTCATGAGCTACTGTAATAATATCGCTTAATGTATTGTTGTAGTTTGTGATGATACGACTCTCATGGATCCAACCTAAGTTTTCACAGAAAGCACCCGGCTGTTTACCTTCATAAGTTGGATAATCGATCCAATGTTCATGAAATGCAGTTTTTGTCATTTCATGTAAGTTTTCACCTACTTTTTCGAATGCATCTAAAATATAGGATTCACAATCTTCGATAGAGAAATTAAAGTCACAATCTTGTAAAGTGGCATAAATTTCATACCAAGGAAGACCATTATCATAACCTAGCATCTTGGCTTTTGTGCGAAGGTATTCTCTAAATACAGGTAAATATTTTTGAATGCTTGTCATCATCGCATCGAGTGTTTTGGATGACATTCTTGATTCAATCAACATTTTTTCTAAAGGATCTTTATAGCCAAGTAAACGCGCCTCTATAAGTTGTTGCTTCTTGATGGCACTTACCGCAAAGGCAAGTGGTGTTTCAATTGGTTTATAGGCTTCAAGCTCGGCTAGAAATGCATCTTTACGAACGTTGGAATCATTATCATGACACATATTCTTTACTTGTGTTAAAGGTAAACTGTTCCCACGATAGTTGGCCTTGGCATTTCCAGTTAGTGCATAGTACATATCCGAGAAAGCTTTTTTACTTGTTGGATATATTAAATTTAATATTTCTTGTTGTTCTAAAGGCAATGTGTGCTTGGCATTGTTTAATTTTTCTTCAATGATAAATTTATAAGTTGAATAATAATTCGATTGTTTAATTTCTCTGTCTTCTAGGATCCATGTCCATAATTCATTCATTTGATTTGCGGCTACAGCACAAGCACTTAATACTTTGCTTGACCATAAAATCGCATCTTCGTTGTTGGCTTCTACACTCAGTCTTAGTGTTACATATAAACGAAGTCGATATTCTAAATCCTTGATTTCTTCGAGTTGTTTAAAGGAAATGTCTGTATTCACATTTTCTATTTTGTAGTTTACTAACTGGTCATAGTCCTTTAAAAAAATTGGATCATCATAACCAGTATATAATTTGGATAAATCCCATTTATAATTGTTTGTCATTTGTGTACCTGTCTTTCCATAGTTATTATAGGAAGTATAGGAATGGAATACTCAGAAAGGAATTTCCTAAATGTTAGGAATAATCGAATATTTCCTAATCGCTAGGAAGTTCGATTCATAGAAAAGAAATTTTGTATGATGTACAATACAATCAGAACAAGGAGGGTATCTATGGAAAACTTGGAAATGATAAGCTTTCAAATTATTTCTTGTGTAGGTACTGCAAAATCAAGCTATATTGAAGCAGCACGTAAGGCACAGGCATACGAATTTGATAAGGCGGAAGAATTAATTAAAGAAGGAGACGCTATTTATATTAAAGGTCATGAGGCACATGCTTCTTTGATTCAGCAAGAGGCAAGAGGAGAGTCTGTTGCGGTAAATATGTTGTTGATGCATGCAGAGGATCAATTGATGGCAGCTGAAAATTTTAAGGCTTTTGCCGAACAACAAATCGTAATTTTCAAGAAATTTCAAGATATTGAGAATAGGTAGGAGACGAATATGAAAAGAGTATACTTATTTTGTGATAATGGAATGTCAACAAGTATGATGGCACAACGTATGCAGGATGTGGCAGATAGTCACAACTTGCCAATTGAATGTAAGGCATTTTCATATAAAATCATTCAAGACATTATTGAAAAAAATACTTTAGATTGTATCTTGATTGGTCCACAAACTAAATTCTTATTTGATGAAATCAATAAAAAATATGGTGATAAAACACCAGTTATGGTTATTGATCCAACAGATTATGGTATGATGGATGCAGAAAAAGTATTAAAAAAAGCTATCGTGCAAATGAAAAAATTTAAAAACAAATAAGGTCGCTTTTTTAAAGCGATTTTATTTTTTGGATTATACAGGAGGAAAAAGTATGTACGGAATTATCGCAACATGGAGAATGGCTTTAGAAGGAATACAAAAAGCAGATTCTATGTTAAAAAATAACGAAAGTGCAGCGGATTCGATTGAAGAAGCAATCAAAGCTGTAGAGGATTTTGAATACTATAAAAGTGTAGGATATGGTGGACTTCCAAATGAAGAAATGGAAGTGGAATTAGATGCTGCTTTTATGGATGGAGATACACTCGAATTTGGATGTGTTGGAGGCGTTAAAGATTTTGCCAACCCTGTTAGTATTGCACGTAGTCTAATGCACTATGATGCCAATAATTTCTTAGTGGGACAAGGAGCTGAAAAATATGCTTCAAGACATGGCTTTGAAAGAAAAACAATGTTGACAGATCGTGCTAAGATCCATTATCACAATCGTACAAAAGAAATCACAAATACGGAATTAAAACCATATTCAGGACATGACACAGTAGGTATGGTTTGTCTAGATTATGATGGACACATGACAAGTGCAACAAGTACTTCTGGATTGTTCATGAAACATCCAGGACGACTAGGCGATTCTCCTGTATGTGGTTCTGGATTCTATGTAGATTCTTTTGCCGGAGGAGCAAGTGCTACAGGTTTAGGTGAAGATGTTATGAAGGGCTGTGTTTCTTATGAAATCGTTCGTCTAATGAAAGAAGGCATGCATCCTCAACAGGCTTGTGAAAAAGCTGTACACGACTTTGATTTGGAGTTGAAACGAAGAAGAGGAAAAGCAGGAGACATGTCTTTGATTGCGATGAACAACAAGGGGGAATGGGGTTGTGCTACAAATATTGAAGGCTTTAGTTTTGTAGTGGCAACTGAAACACAAGCTCCAACTGTATATTTAGTGAATCATGATGAGGACGGTAAATGTACATTTGAAGTCGCAAGTAAAGAATGGATGGATAACTATATGGCCACACGTACAGCTCCATTAGTTAGGAAATAATATGGAAGAGGAATTATTAAAGAAGATCGATGAAATTAGCGATGAGATGATTTCAGGAATCAAAAGAATTGTTCAGATCGATAGCGTACAAAGTGAAGCAAAGCCAGGCATGCCTTTTGGTGAGGGCGTAAATAAAGCTTTAGAAGAAGCATTGAAATTAGCTTCTGAATTGGGCTTTGAAACAGAAAACGTCGATCATATGGTAGGTATTGCCAAATATGGCACAGGTGAAGATTATATTGGTATTATGGGACATTTAGATGTTGTTCCTGTAGGCGAAGGATGGAATCATCCTCCATTCTCAGCTTATGAAGATGAAAATGGCAGAATTTTTGCCCGTGGTATTTTAGATAATAAAGGTCCTACTCTATCTTGTCTATATGCATTATATGCCATAAAGGAATTGGGAATTCAGTTAAAGCGTCCTGTTTATATTTTGTTTGGAACAAATGAAGAAACGGGATTTGAAGATTTAACACATTTCCTTAAAGTCAGAAAACCACCTATTATGGGCTGGACACCCGATTGTAAATATCCGGTTGTTTATGCGGAAAGAGGCAGAAGTACTTATCGTGTGAGTACGGATATTGAAAATAAGACTGCATTCAATCAATTTATTAATGAATATATTTTATCGGACAATGGATTTGGAAATAAATTAGGGCTAAATATTGAGGATCCTGAATTTGGTAAAATGCAGATGAGTAATAAAAAATTAGTGGATCTAGAAGGAAAACTTGGTTTTGACTTCTCTTTTAGCTATCCTGCAAGTATTAGTAATGATACAATAGAGGAGACAATCAAATCTAAATTAAGCAAAGAACTACAAGTAGAATGTATACATAATTATGATCCTGTTTATTTTGATAAAAATGGATTCTTGTGCCAAACATTAAAGGCTACCTATGAAAAGGTAACAGGCATGGATGGTACGCCAGTTACAACTACGGGTGGAACGTATGCGAAGATCATGCCGAATATAGTTCCTTTTGGACCTAGTTTTCCTGGGCAAAAAGGCATTGGGCACAATCCAAATGAATGGATGGATCGTAGTGATTTGATTTTAAATGCGAAAATATACGCATTAAGTATAGTGAGGTTGGCTAATGGAGAGAATGATTGAAGTATGTGCAGGTAGTTATCAAGATTGTATAGCTGCATATCATGGTAACGCAAAGAGGGTTGAATTAAATAGTGCGTTAAGTGTTGGTGGCTTAACGCCAAGTGTCGCAAGTCTAGTTCGTGTAAAAAAAGAAACAGACTTAACAGTGATTTGTATGGTACGCCCACGTGCTGCTGGTTTCTGTTATGAAAAAGAAGATGTAAAAATTATGTTTGAAGATGCCAAGATTCTTTTAGATCATGGTGCCGATGGAATTGCGTTTGGTTTCTTAAATGAAGATGGCACAATTTGTGAAGAGGACACAAAAAGAATGATTGATTTGATTCATTCATACAATAAGGAAGCTGTATTCCATAGAGCTTTTGATGTTACGCCAGATGCATTTGAAGCCATTGAAACATTAATTGATTTAGGGGCAGATCGTGTATTGACAAGTGGACAAAAATCAAAAGCTATGGAAGGAATTGATTTAATTAAAGTATTGAATAATCAATATGGAGATAAGATTCAGATTCTTCCTGGTAGTGGAATGAATGCAGAAAACGCAAAAATGATGATGAATTATACAGGTGTATATCAGGTGCATTCTTCTTGTAAGAGCTATAAGGCAGATGCGACAACCACTAAAAATGGCGTTTCTTATAGTTACTTGGCAAGTCCACATGAAAATGACTATGATGTCGTTGATGTGGAATTGGTAAAAAAATTAGTGGATAGTATCAAGTAGGCGGGTTTCCCGTCTTTTCTTGTGGGAAAGAAAATTTGCTCAGTTATAACTTAGTAATTTGTAACTTAGTTAATTTGTATTATATTGTGTTACAATAGACATATTAATGGAGGTTGTTTACTCATGAAGCGTAATGAACAAAAAATAGAAAATACTTGGAAAACAGAAGATATTTTTGAAGATGAAGCTGCCTTTTTAGCTTGTTTAGAAACTTGTAAAGAATTAGGAAACGAGCTTTGTGCATATGATGGAAAATTGGATGATGCATCCAACTTATTATCATTTTTAAAGGGATATGAAAAATTAACATGTCTATTAGATGATTGTTTGGGCTATGCCTCATTATTGTCAGATCAAGATACAGCTGATGCACATCATCAAGAATTAAAAGGAAAGGCCAATGCGTTAGCGGTTGAGATCTTTACACAGCTTTCTTTTAGTGATGTACAAATTATGCAGATTAAAGATTTAGAATCTTTTTATGCATCCCAACCCATCTTAGAAAGATATCGTGTGTATCTAGAAGAGGTGTGTCGCTTAAAAGAACACGTATTATCTGAAACAGAAGAAAAATTAATGGCATCCAGCTCATTGATGCAGGATACGCCTTATTCTATTTTTGGAATGTTGAATAATGCAGACTTGAAATTTGAAGATGCGATTGATTCAAAAGGAAATAAACACACTTTAACTACAGGTACATTCATTCATATGTTAGAGCAGGAAGATGAAGTGCTTAGAGAAAGTGCATATCGTAATTTCTATGCAGGATATGGTTCTATGATCCATACACTAGCTGCTTGTTTAAATGGACAGACAAATCAGTTGAAATTTAATAGTACAGCCCGTAAATATGCATCCAGTTTAGAATGTGCTGTAGATGCGAATAATATTTCACCAAGAGTATATGAACAATTGATTGAAACGGTACATAAAAATATTCATGTTTTACATAAATATATGCGAGTGCGTAAAGAAGTTATGAAGAAAGATAAACTTCATATGTATGATCTATATGTGCCTATGGTCAATGAATGTAATGTTCCTGTATCTTTTGAACAGGCCAAAGAAGATGTCTTACATTCTATTCAATTGTATGGAACTGAATATGCCAAAGTTTATGAAAGAGGGTTGAATTCGCGTTGGATCGATGTATATGAAAATGAAGGTAAACGCTCAGGTGCTTATTCAAGTGGACAAAGAGTACATCCATTTGTGTTAATGAACTTTGCGGATTCTTTAGATACAGAATTTACTTTAGCCCATGAAATGGGACATGCGATGCATTCCTATATGTCTACAAAATACCAAGCTCCATTAGATCGTCACTATAAAATATTTGTGGCTGAAGTTGCCAGTACTTGTAATGAAGCTTTATTGATGGATTATTTGCGCAAACAAAACTCAGATTCTAAATTCCAGGCTTATTTGATCAATCACTTTATGGAACAATTTAGAACTACATTGTTTAGACAGTGTATGTTTGCGGAATTTGAAAAGATCATCAATGAAAAGACCGCAAATAATGAAGTTTTGACAAGCGATACATTGAATCAAATCTATGCAGATTTAAATAAATTCTATTATGGTGAAGATGTGATTGTAGATGATGAAATCAGTATGGAATGGGCTCGTATTCCACATTTCTATATGAATTTCTATGTATACCAATATGCGACAGGTTTTAGCGCAGCTATGGCTCTATCACAAAAATTGCTTCATGGAACACAAGCCGATATTGATGCATATTTGTCATTCTTAAAGGGTGGATGTACAAAATCACCAGTTGAATTATTACGTATGGCCGGTGTTGATATGGCAAGTCCAAAACCAGTGGAAGATGCGATTGAATTGTTTGATTCTTTAATTGATGAATTTGAGAGTATTATGAAGTAGAAAGTCGTTTGACTTTCTATTTTTTTAGTGTTATTTTTTAGTCAGATAAATATTAGTAAAAAATAAATGACTAAAAACGGAGGGCTTATGTTTGTAGGTAGAGAGAATGAGCTAAAGATTTTAAATCGTGTATTTTTATCCAATCGACAAGAATCTGTATTGATATATGGACGAAGAAGAATAGGGAAAACAGAATTGATCAAGAAGGCCATCGAAGATTTCAAAGGGGAGTATATTTATTATGAAGCTAAACAAACTACAGAATTATCCAATGTGGATAGTCTTTCATCACTGATTTCCGATATGTTGAATTTGCCACGCCTAGGCTTTCAGTCAATAGAAGAAGTGTTTGAATTTCTATTTTCGTATGCCAAAGACAAAACAGTTATTTTTGTATTGGATGAATATCCATATTTACGCAGTTGCATGAAAGGGTTAGACAGTATTCTTCAAACTGTGATTGATAAACATTTACATACTTCCCATTTGAAACTTATATTATGTGGTTCTTATGTGGATACAATGAAGTCCTTGATTGAACGAGAAAATCCTTTATATGGTCGATTCACAAGGATTTTAGATATAAAACCGATGGATTATTATGATTCAAGTCTATTTTATCCATCTTTTTCAAACGAAGATAAAGTAACGTTGTATAGTGTATTTGGTGGTATTCCATATTATAATCGTTTAATTGATGAATCGTTAAGTGTAAGAGAAAATATCATTGATTTAATTGCTTCACAAAATGGATTATTGTTGAATGAAGTGCCTATGTACTTGAAAAATGAAATCTCAAAAATAAATAATGCGAATGAAGTGTTTGAAACTTTAGCTGCAGGAAATACAAAATTTACGAATATTTTAAATAAATCACATATCGCATCGAGCCCAATTCTTTCGGATGTTTTAGATAAATTGATGAAAATGGGTGTGGTTGAAAAAAGATCACCTATTAATGATAAGAATAATAAGAAAAAAGCTGGGTATTATATTTGCGATAATTTTACATTGTTTTACTATAAATATATCTATAAATATATTTCGCAATTAAATGTAATGAATGAAGATGCATTCTTTGATCGATTTATACAGGATGATTTGTATAAGAGTCATGTTCCATCTGTGTTTGAATGGATTTGTCAACAATTTTTGATTCGAAAGAATAGATTGAATGGATTCGAAATACCATTCTTTGAGATTGGAAAATACTATTATGATGATCCTGTAAATAAGATGAACGGAGAATTTGATGTAGTTACGCAAGATGAAAAGGGATATATATTTTATGAATGCAAGTACAAGAATTCTAAAGTAACACAGGATGTTGTGGATAAAGAGATCGAACAAGTAAAAAATGTGAATATGACATGTTATAAATACGGCTTTTTTTCAAAATCTGGTTTTGATTTAAAGGAAGATTCAAATTTGATTCTTTATACATTGGATGATTTATATCATTCATTTTCAGAAAATAGATGAAAATTATGGTATGATATTCATTGAGGTGAACCTATGAATAAGTTGGAACAGGCGCGTACACAAATTGATGCGATCGATCGTGAAATGGCTAAGTTATATGAAGCCAGGTTGGATGCAGTTAAGGATGTAATTGCGTATAAAATAGAAAATGATTTACCAATTCTAGATTCGGGTAGAGAGCAGGTTGTAATTGAAAAGAATCTGCAGTTTATTCAGAATCCAGATTACAAAGAATATTATGAGTCTTTTATAAAGTTCATTATGAAAGAATCAAAGGTCTATCAAAGAACGTTGCAGTCTCATGATAAAGTCGGATATTGTGGTGTGGAAGGTGCCTTTGGCCATATGGTTAGTGAAAAGTTATTTCCTTCCAATCCAAAAGTAGGAGTTTCTAGTTTTGAGGAAGTCTTTCAAATGGTTGTACATTCAGATGTGCAATATGGTGTGATTCCTTTTGAGAACACAAACTCTGGTTTAGTTGGAGAAGTTTTAGATTTATTAATGGAATATCCAGTGTATATTCAGTCAATTTATGATCAAAAGATTGAACAGTGTTTACTTGGAGTTCCTGGCAGTACATTAAAAGATGTGGAGTGGGTGTATTCAAAGGATCAAGCTCTTTCACAATCTAAAGAATTCTTGAAGGAACTAAATGTACAAACGGTGGCCTATCCAAATACGGCGATGGCGGCTCAATATATTTCAGCACAGAAGGATGTGCATAAAGCAGCTATTGGTGCTAAGGAAAATGCAGAGTTGTATGGCTTAAAGGTGTTGGCTACAAACATTCAAGAAAATGCGACAAACACAACGCGTTTTTTGGTGATTGGCTTAAAGCCACAAATGCAGGGCAATCGCTTTAGTATGGTTTTATCGGTTAAACATGAAAGTGGAGCTTTAGCTAAGATCATTGATTGCATTGCCAAGAATGGATTGAATATGGAAAGCATTCAGTCTAGACCGATGAAAAATAAACCTTTTGAGTATTTCTTCTTTGTTGAAATTGAAGGGGATATGTCAAAGGCGGATGATTGTATTGAGCAGATTCAGTCTGTATGTGAAAGTGTAAAAGTATTGGGAGCATATACTTTAAAGGAGGAAAAATAAGTATGAATTTTGTGAAGGAAAGTGTCAATCAAACACCAATCGTAGATACCGTATTCTCCATTGTTGCCAAGGCAAAAGAAGCTAAGGCTAGAGTGGGAGCTGAAAATGTTGTAGATGCGACAATTGGTTCTTTATATGATGAAGAAGGTACTTTGGTTGCCTTAGACAGTGTTTTTAGTTCATTAAAGAATTTGGATAATAAAGTGTTGGCAGCTTATGCGGCTAGCTTTACAGGAAATCCAGACTTTAGACAAAAAGTATATGACTGGGTATTGAATGGAAATTCACACTTAGAACATGAAGTTATCGCTACGCCTGGAGGTACCGGTGCTGTTGGTATGACTTTACAAGAGTGTTTAGATGAAGGACAAACCGTTATCTTGCCTGAAATCGCATGGGGATCTTATGCGTTAATGGCGCAGATGCACAATCTAAATGTAGAAAAGTATAGTTTGTTTGAAGATGATCACTTCAATTTAAACTCTTTTAAATCAGCATGTAAAAATGTGATGAAAAAACAAAATCGTTTAGTCATTGTGATCAATGATCCTTGTCACAATCCAACTGGTTATTCTTTAAGTGAAGACGAATGGAAAGAAGTTATTTCTTTCTTGAATGAATGTTCAAAAACACATGCTGTTGTATTGTTGAATGATATTGCGTATATCGATTTCTCTTCTAGACAAGAAAAGGCGAAAGAATACTTTGCGCAATTTGATCAAATTGAGAAAAACTTTGTCGTAATTGTCGCATTTAGTTTATCAAAATCAATGACGAGCTATGGACTTCGTTGTGGAGCTGCCATTGTGTTAGGACAAGAAAAAGAAGCGGTTCAACAAGTAAAAATCGTGTTTGAAAAGGATGCGCGTGCGACTTGGTCAAATATCAACAATGGGGCTATGGCAACATTCGTAGATGTATTAGACAATCATAAAGATGCGTATGATCAAGAAAGATTACACTATGTAAATTTATTAAAAGAACGTGGAGATATCTTTGTCAAAGAAGCGAAGGAAGTGGGATTAAAACATTATCCTTACAAAGAAGGATTCTTCGTAACTTTATCTATGGATAATGAAACGCGTGACAAATTCCATGAGGCACTAATGGAAAACAACATTTTTACAGTCAAAGTAAATTTGGGTATTCGTGTTGCGATTTGTTCTTTATCTGTTGAAAAGACAAAGGGACTCGCAAAAAAGATGAAGGATATTTTGGATACAGTAGCTTAATGCTGTATCCTTTTTTTCATCCACATATGTGGGACTCCTTCATCATCGTCGATTTGACCAAATTGAATATAGCCTTGTTTCTTGTAAAATGGGCTGACCCGAACTTGTGCGTGCACCACAATTAAGTCTCCATTTAATTTTTTGATTTCTTTTTCTGCACTTATTAATAACAAGTTACCAATATGTTGATTTCGATATGCCTTTAATACAGCTACCCTTCCAATGGTGTAATGATCATTTTCTTTGAAAAAACGGCATGTTCCGATTGGTTTTCCTTCATCAAAGACAACGATATGATGACTAATCGTATCGATTTTATCAAATTCGTTTTCAAAGCCTTGTTCTTTCATGAATACTTCAATACGAATGTCTTTAGCTTCTTGTGGTAAGGTTGTATACGTTTTTGTGTTCATAATCATTCTTCTTTCTTTTCTCATACATTAACAACTCAAAAATGGAAAGTCAAATTTGTGGTATAATAAAGAGAAAGTTAGGTGGGCTGCGTATGCATATTTTTGAAGAGTCTTTAAATCGTTTTATTAAAAATTCATGGATATATTATGAGGCAAATGATCCTTATTATGCAGGTAAGATTGAGCGTATCTCAATTGAAAGAGTGCATGACAGGATTTTATATTATGAAGTAAAGGCCATTATTCAAACGCGTTGGAATGAAGAAATCATAAATTTTAGAGTGAATGAATATGGAACGATTTTAACTACAAATTGTACTTGTACACAAGAGACACATAAAGGTTGTGTGCATTTAGTCAGCGTAGTTCGTGCAATCAATGCGATCAATCCACAGACTTTTCCATTTCATGTGGACTATCAACAATATATTGAAGAAAAGAATCGTCAGGAAGAATTGGAAAGAAAACGTCGTAAAATTCATAGTTTAAATCAGACGGCATTTGATTTTCTAAAAGAAAAACAAGAGGATAAAGTGAATAATTTCTTTAAAGAAAATGAGAATCAAATTCGTTTGACTTTGCATCATACAAATTCATATTACTATGATCAGACTGCGTTTAAATTAAAGATTCAAGTCAGTCGTGCTTATACGGTTAAGAATATTCAAAATCTTTTGCGAGGCTTCTTTGAAAAAAGATTAGAGCGTTTTGGTAAGACTGCGAATATCTATTTGACACCAGATGATCTGGATGAGCCAAGTCAATTGATTTATTCGTTCTTGTTGAAATATGCCTTTACTAAAGATTGGCAAAAAGATGGGGAAATCTATTCGGAATGCTTAGATGATTTTTTTGATTTAAATGTATCTTTGCCGACAGAGTATACGGAATTTAAAACGGATGCAAAAAATATAAAATTAGTTATAAAGTTGGAAGAACATGAAGATTGTTTCGAATTCAATGTGGATTTGGATGATAACTTTTTAATTGGAAACAAACATTTGTATGTGGTGGATTATAAAAATATTACGCGATACACATTGGATGCGGATGGCTTTTTAGCTTCTCTTGCGTATAATGTTTCTCAAGAAGATGGTTGGTTGATAGAAAAGAGTGATTTTAGGGCTTTTTATTTACAGTGTCTGCAGCCATATATGGATTATATTCAATTAGAAACCAATGTGGATGTGGATAAGTATGCGACGCTTATTGAAAATATTCGTGTGTATTCAGATCTTGAAAATGCGAATATGATTGTATGGGGAAACTATACGGAAAATAATCAAAAAAAGAGTTTCTTCACAAACACAGATTCTAACCAAATTGCCAGTATTGAAGCCATTATTTCGCATTATGCCGTAAAGATTGAAGATAATAAAGCTGTATTTAAAGGTCGAAGTGATGCGTTATATAATTTTTTGGATCATGGAATTCCTTTGATTCAAAAACAGGCGGATGTGTATGTGTCTGAGGAATTGAAACGTTTAAAGAATCGTCGCAGTATGAATTTAAGTGTAAAGGTCTATGTTCAAAATGATTTATTGAAGATGGAACTGGATAGCGATGTGAATGCGGATGAATTGGCGCATATTTTAAATGCGTATCGAAAGAAGAAAAAGTTTTATCAGCTAAAGAATGGTGAAATGATTGATTTGGAAGACACGGGTTTGGAACAGTTGGATGAATTGGCTTCTACAATGAATTTAACCACTAAAGATTTCAAGAAGGAGACAATTGAAAAACCAGCATATCAGGCTTTCCATTTAATGGATGTGGATTCAGATTTGGATGTTCGCAATGATGATTCGGTTACAGAATATACAGATCGATTAATGAAAGTGAAAGAACAAACGATTCAATTGAAGGATGCGTATAAATCTTTATTGCGTACATATCAGCAGCAGGGTATTCAATGGTTGTATGATTTGAAAAATATGAATTTAAATGGGATTCTTGCCGATGATATGGGACTAGGAAAAACCATTCAAGTATTGGTGTTCTATGAACAATTTGTTTCAAAGGATAAACCGAGTTTGATTGTATGTCCAAGTAGTCTGATGTATAACTGGATGTCAGAAATTGAAAAGTTTAAGATTGGTGTGGACGCCGTTTGTGTGACGGGACCACAAGAAGTTCGTAAAGAGATTATTCAGGAGAATCACGAACTTTACATCACGACATATGATTATTTGCGTAGGGATGTTGAATTATATATGCCTATGGAATTTGAATATATCGTTTTGGATGAAGCACAATTTATTAAAAATCCTAAGACAAAGAATGCACAAAGTGTAAAGGCTTTAAAGAGTAAACATCGTTTGGCATTAACTGGAACGCCAATTGAGAATAGTTTAAGTGAATTGTGGAGTATTTTTGATTTCTTGTTGCCTGGCTATTTGTATAGTTTGAATTATTTCACGAAGAATTTTGAGAAACCCATTCAGATGGGGGATGATGACAGGCAATCTCAACTTCAAAAGTTAGTATCTCCATTTATTTTGCGTAGAACGAAAAAACAAGTGTTAAAGGATTTGCCGGATAAGGTTGAGAAAGATATGTGGCTAAACTTTAGTCCGGAAGAAAAACAGTTGTATCTTGCGAATTTAGCCCAAGTCAATGAGCAGCTTCAGCAACAATTAGAATTGGAACAAGTGGATTCGATTTTGATCATTGCGATGATGACGCGTCTTCGTCAGATTTGTTGCGAACCAAGGATGTTGTATGAAAACTATAAGGGTGAGAGTACAAAGTTTACAATGTGTCTTGATTTGATTGAGACACTAAAAGAGAATGGTAAGAAGGTCTTGTTGTTTTCAAGTTTCACAAGTATTTTCGATTCTTTTATTGAAGAGTTTAATCAGCGTGGCATTAAATATCATATGATTACGGGTGCAGTCGATAAGAAGAAGCGTAAAGAAGAGGTGGATGCTTTTCAAAATGATGATTCGGACGTGTTCTTGATTTCGTTAAAGGCTGGTGGAACTGGACTAAATCTGACAAAGGCACAAGCTGTGATTCATTATGATCCTTGGTGGAATGTGAGTGCACAAAATCAAGCGACCGATCGTGCATATCGTATTGGTCAGACAAAGAATGTGTTAGTGTATCAGTTGTTGATGAAGAACACAATCGAAGAGAAGATCTACGAGATGCAGAAGCGCAAAAAAGAGATGAGTGATGTATTTGTCGAGAATTCAAAGGGTGGAATTTCGACTTTATCGAAGGAAGAATTAAGGGATTTATTCTCAATGGAATAGGAACTATATATTTTTTTGAAATATATAGTTCTTTTTTACAAAAGTGTGCTAAAATAGAGGTAATGAAAGGGATTACAAAATGGTGATAAAATGAATAGAAGTGCAGGAATCTTATGTCCTGTTTTCTCTATCCCTGCAAATCAAGGGATTGGTGATTTAGGGCAAAAAACAATTCGAATGATAGATATAATTGCGGATGCAGGGTATACAATATGGCAAATCTTACCTTTACAGATGACGGGTCCTACGCATTCTCCATATCAGACATATTCTAGTTTTGCGGGGGATCCAATCTATATTAACTTGGATCGTTTGTGTGAAATGGGGTTGTTGACGCAAAGTTCAATTGTGAATTGTAATAAGTTTAAAGACTTTGTTGAATATGACAAGATTCGTGAATTCAAGGAATCTTATTTTCAAAAGGCCTTTAAAGTTTTTAAAAAGGAATTTGATTCATTTAAAGAAGATTTTGAAGCATTTAAGCACGATGCATTTTGGCTAGAGGATTGGTCTGCCTACTCTTTATTCAAGAGTTTTTATAATGGAGCTCCATGGTTTGAGTGGGAAGATGAATATAAAAACTGGCCAGAAAATCGTGATATTGATTTGAATGATTATAAAGATGAGATTTTTTATATTGAATTTTTACAGTTTATTTTCTATAAACAATTGGATGAAATTCAAATGTATGCACACGCAAGAAATCTAAAAATTATGGGAGATATACCATTCTATGTCGATTTAGACAGTGCGGATGTATGGTGTAATCGTGAAGCTTTCTTGTTGGATGAAGAAGGAAAACCAGAATATATTGCGGGTTGTCCACCGGATTATTTTAGTGAAACTGGACAACGTTGGGGAATGCCAATTTATGATTTTAATGCCCAGGAAAAAAATGGATATCTTTTCTGGTGTAATCGTATGAGTTGGATGAATCGTTGTTACGACATGGTGAGAATCGATCATTTCAGAGCATTTGATACATATTGGAAGATTCCAGAATCTTGTCCAACCGCAATTGAGGGTAAATGGATCTTGGGTCCTGCTCATAAATTGATTGATGCGATCTTAAAAGCATGTCCAGATATTGTCTTAGTGGCTGAAGATCTGGGTTTGATTCGTCCTGAAGTTATTGAACTTGAGGAAGATTATGGAATTCCGGGTATGGATGTTTTATTGTTTAGAATGGAAGCTAAACAGTTAAAGAAAAAGGCAAAGAAAAACTCTGTTTTATATACGGGAACCCATGATAATGCGACATGTAATGAGGATTATCATACGTATGATTCAAATAAGCGTATTAGTTTGCGCCGTTTCTTTAAAAACCAAGGCTACTCAAGTCGTGCCTTTAATGAAATGCTTTGTCAGTTTGCGCTAGACAGTAATGCAGATACAGTTATTCTTCCTATTTGGGATATATGTGGATATAAAGAAGAGGCTAGAATCAATACGCCGGGAACGGTTTCGAATAAAAACTGGACTTGGAAATTAAAAGATTTTAAGACATTCCCAGATAAGGTTATGAAGACAAAGGAATGGATTGAAAAATCGAATCGCTAAGGAGCATGTACTTGCTCCTTTTCTTGTAGGTTGTTAAAATAAGACTGAGGTGGAAATAATGAAAAAGTTAATACCGATTTTATGTTCTTTCGTTCTATGTATATCTATGTTTGGGTGTCAAAAAGAGACAAAGGATTATATCGCAAAGATTGAAGTGAAAGATTATGGAACAATTACGGTTAAGCTAGATGGAAAAACAGCGCCTATTACAGTGCAAAACTTTGTAGATCTTGCCAAATCAGGCTTTTATGATGGATTGACATTCCATCGTATTATTGAAGGATTCATGATTCAGGGTGGTGATCCAAACGGAAATGGTACGGGTGGATCTGACAAAACAATCAAGGGTGAATTTAAAGAGAATGGCGTAAAGAACAACATCAAACATAAGCGTGGTGTTATTTCTATGGCAAGAAGTTCGGATTATGATTCGGCAAGTTCACAATTCTTTATTATGCAAGAAGACAATGAATCCTTAGATGGTCAATATGCTGCCTTTGGACATGTCACAAAAGGAATGAAGGTTGTAGACAAGATTTGTGAGGATGCAGATCCAATGGATGATAATGGAACAATCGCAGAAAGTAAGCAGCCAGTCATCAAAAAAATTACAGTATCTGAAATTAACGACTAGAGGAATCTAGTTGTTTTTTTGTTTGACATCCACGGTTAGTTAATGCAAACTCAATTTGTTTCAACTAACTGAGGTGAATTATGATCAATAAAAAATTATTGTTTTCGGTAAAAGAAAGTATTCCGTATATTCAAAAGAATGTTTTGTATCAATGGATTGGACTTATTTGTAACGTATGTTCTACGGCCTGTTTATGTTTAATTATCACAAAACAAGATAATAATTTTCTTTATATTAGTTTGATTCTAATATGTTTAATGATTCGGTATGTAGTGAATCAAAAGGCGATTGAAATGTCGTATCAATCTAGTCATATTGTAAAGGAAACACTTCGTTCTCGTTTGTATAAAAAGTTAGCTAAAATAGGGAATAGTTATACAAATGAGTGGAGTACTGCCGAAATCGTACAGTTATCTAGTGAAGGTATTGAACAATTAGAAACCTATTTTGCGAATTATATTCCGCAATTCTTTTATTCTTTAATTGCACCAATGACTTTGTTTATTGTCATTTCTTTTATGGATATGAAGGCAGCCTTGGTTTTACTGGTTTGTGTTCCATTGATTCCTATGTCGATTGTGTTTGTACAAAAGTTTGCGAAAAGACTATTGAATCGTTATAAATAAGTGGCGAAAACTCCATAGCTTGCTGTGGAAATGAAAGCCACTTTTGTATTGTATAATGCGTATAAAAAATATATAATATATGTAGAAATAGTTCGGAGTTGATATTATGCCTAGACCTAGAACAAATAATGTTCAGATCAATATTGCCATTCCTAGTGAATGGAAAAAAGAACTGGAAAACCTTGCCAGAATCTATTCGGTTGAAGAAGGTAA
>NZ_CAKVMR010000001.1 GCF_934772795.1 uncultured Holdemanella sp. | reverse complement strand
CGTGTCATGGCCGATCGAAAAATGAGTTTAAAAGAGTTGTCTGAAAAAGTTGGCGTCAGCAATGTCAACTTATCAAAAATGAAAACAGGTAAGATTTCTGCGATTCGCTTCTCTACTTTAGAAGCTATTTGTGAAGTATTAAATTGTCAACCTGGTGATATATTGGAGTATGTAAAGGACGATGAAAATAGCTAGAAGCACAAACTTCTAGCTATTTTATTATGATTTTAAATTTCAATAACACTACATACTATATTTCAAATTCAGTTAATCCCGTTATTGTCTGTTCATGCACACTTAATATAAGAAAAGATTCGTCATATATTTTTAGTATGTAATAATTATTCAATCGCATCTTTTCTAATATAATGCGATGCACGGCCTAGACCTTTACAAATAATAGTACCATCTTCAACTAATTTTTTTAGTGCCGATTCCACAGAAGAACTGCCTAAACTCGGGCAATTTTCCATAGCATCTCTTTTCGTAAAGGTACCTATTGTACTATTTACATATGTTTTAACAACAGCAAGTCCAAAGGGAAGATCGAGACCATCGACAAGAAGTTCATTGTACATGTTAACAACAAGCATTTCAAACAGTTGAAAGGCGCTATCGACATTGTTAATCAAGCAAGAACTGAAGAACTTGAAGATGAACGTATTCTTACGATTGCTGAGGAAGAGAAGAACAAATATCAAATGCCTGAATCCAACATCAGCAACATGGTTTATGAGAGCAAGATGATGACAAAGGTCATCGACTTGGTCCGTGAAATCTATGTAGAGTTTGACTCTGACTCAATCGGCAGAGCAACTCGAATGGTTTTAGAAGAAGATGTCAATCATCGTCTGAAACCACATGAAGTAGCTAAACAGGTGATCGCCATTCTAAATGAGGAGCCTGTAAAGCCAAAGAGAAAGGCTACAAGAAGAACTCCTGCATCGAAGAACATCTGTGATTACATCTCGAACGCCTAAGAACAAAGAGACTTTATGTTTCTTTGTTTTTTTCGCCTTTTCGTATGTAAGCATTTTGATTACATCAAGGTGCATGGTACAATGTAAGTGTAAAGGAGGACATAGTGTATGATGTCATTAGATTGGATGGTTTACGCTTTAGGTGCCGTAGCTGTTGTTTTCTTGATTGCCATGTTCTTCAAGTATAAAAAGCACAATAGATATGCTGATAAATTTGAAGACACATATCCAGATGCAAAGTAAACAACTTCTAGACATGTTGTCTAAAACAATAATAACTTTTCTAGATTTTAAGTATGATAATTTTAGACAGGTATAAGGAGGTATAATAAATACGTATGTATTACTTATTATTCACTGTACAATTTATCTTATTTTTTATTGTACAATTTACGGATTATTCGAAATGGAAAATGATTTCTTTTTTTACCATTACTACAGTATTGATTCTGTATAGTATATATATGCATGATACAGGGAAAATCATTATGTGCATTTCAGACATAATTTTTATTAGTTTCTGTTATTGGTATTATAAGAAAAAAGAAGCTAAATAGATCAAAATATTGCAACTTAATAGGCTATTAGAAAAATAATCTATTGTAGCTTATCTTTGATAGCATTTTTCGGTATCAGCATTTTCTGAACAACATCAACTTCGAAACGTTGCCCAGCTTTTTTTGCGATTACATTTCGAACGCCTAGAACAAAGAGACTTAATGTTTCTTTGTTTTTTTATGCTTTATTGAGCACGAATAAGTAAACGTAATTCTTAGTTTCATGAAACGAAAGCAAATCTTTTTCGTAAACGTAACGCTTAGTTTAAGATTACGAGAACAGATTATTTTTATAAACGTAACGCTTAGTTTCATGAAAACAGTAACAAAAAACACCGTATTGCTACGATGTTTTTCTGTCTAATATTTTTGTATCTACTACTCAAAAAATACCTTTATTATATTTGAATTGACCATAAAGAATCAAACCTAATCCGATAATAATCGCTGTCAGAATGATATATCCCATAATTTCTTCGCTCCAAAACGAAACAATAAAACCTAATACAAGAGATATTCCTATAATCAGTGTTCCTGTTCCAACAACTTTTCCATACTTTGGTATATCTTCTTCTTTTACTCTTCGCCTATTGTAAGAATGAATTGTGCTGATATTGCCTTTGATATTTACAATTCCCACAACAGATATGAACACTCCCAAAATCAACATTATAATATTTTCCATAATGACCTCCTAAAAATAGAATAGTTCCTCAAATTTTTTGTCCAATGCAATACAAAGAATTAGAGCCAATTTTGCAGTTGGATTAAACTGTCCTGTTTCAATAGAACTAATCGTGTTTCTTGATACACCCACCATTTCTGCAAGCTGAGCTTGAGAAAGATTTGCTTCTGTGCGAACTTCCTTTAAGTGATTTTTCAGTTGTAATTGTTCTTTCATTTTCTCACCTCTAAAAGGTGGCTAACAAATCCAACAAAGCCTAGTATAACAGTGTGTTATGTGTTTTTTCAACTACAACTTCAGCTTCCTGCTTAGTTTGGAATAACTTGGATTCTCTGACTCTGGTTCCTGCTGGAGTTTCATTGTCATTGAACTTTATGGTGCAGAAACCTGAACCGTTTCGAATAACCGTGGCTTCTCGAATATGATATCCGTTAGCTATGAAATAGACGATATCACCAAGATTAAATTTATTCATAGGCGTCCTCCTGATCCACATCAACTTCTACTGTTTCATCATATTGACTTTCTTCATACTTTTTGCAAGACTTGTTCATCTTATATATAATATATTCTTTACGTTCGTTCAAATCCAGATTGCATCCAAGCTCATACGCAATATCATCAATTGATTTGTCTTTATCACGATTACTGATGCGATTCTTATCTTTCATGATTTCATCAATAACATCAGCATTCTTGATTCTAGCCTTTAAAACAACCTTTTCATCCAGTGAATACCAGTAATCACGCTGTAAATAATAGTAACCATGGAAAACAGGGGATGTTCTAAGAAGATTATCAAGCTGAATCTGCTCATCCTGTGTCAGCTGAGTTCTTGGGGTTCTGAAAAGATGCTCTTCGGTTTCTATAGATGATTCATTATCAGAAGTTCTTTGCTCTCTGTACGCATTGAAACAGCCTGTAGTAATCATTGACTGCAAGGAACGGAAATCATACTGCACATTATCTTGACCAAATACACGAGCTAATACATCCACGTATTTAAAATCCGCAGGTACAGTTACCTTACGAATTGCAGGATTGTTCCGTTTCAGAGCAAGCACATAATTTAAAGCTAGTTTAGGTGAATTGAAGTAGTTAAGAAGGTCTGAATCATACATCGTATCAATGACCAGATAAAAATTCTTGCTATTGTGTCTAGACTTGGCAATTACTAATGAGCGTTCGCCCATGTGCATATCCGTATTTCTGTCACGATAAGCCTGACGAATGTAATACAGCCTTCTAGGTTTGACTCCTGTCATTTCACTGGTTACATCAACTCCATATTTGAAAACCAGATACTCAATCCAGTCAAGGAATCTATTTGTTGTTCTATGGTTTCCAGACCAGCTTTCTTCATTCTCGTCTGGAACAAAGTCTCTTGTAAGACATGCAGGCTTGCTATTTACAACATTATTACACTTAGGGCAGAAGGCACGTCTTGTTGTTAAGTGGATAAATACTCGATAACCATCAATGTTCAAATCCTCATAAACAGTTTCAACAAAGCCATGAGCTATATATTTGCCTGTACATCCATCAGAATCACAGTCTTTTCCAGTAGAGTCCAGAAGATTTTTAGCCTGTACGTGAATAATATTATGTTTTTTGTCTACTTTGGCACTAAGAAACTCAATATCGGCCAAAGCTTTAATCTTGATCTGCATATTTGTTCCTTCATCTTCCTATTTACAACTATATGATAACAGTTTTCAGAAGCCTTGTACATAAAAAAACACTGAATTTTGCAATACAGTTAATTTCTTATTCTTGATTTATTATGAAGATGTGATCAGGGATGAGAAAGTCTCTGAGAAGTAACAAAGGAGGAATAAGATATGTTACCTGTAGAATTTTTACCCGATGTTGATGAACTTCCTGTTAGCTGGATGAATCGACTAGCTCTTGCAAATGGCTTTATAGACGTCAATGATATGCTTAGAAGTTACCGTATTATTGATGGAAAGAAAGTCGTTCGTCATCTTGATTATTTCCCGAAAGTGCTTGGATTGATTTCAGACAATGTTTGGTCAAAAAGTATACTTTCAATCTACAAGCAGGATGTTAAAGACCTGTACGACATCATTCCGTACCACAATGATGAACATCTATGCGTATGTCCAGAATGTATGAAAGAAGATATGACTCGATTTGGACACATTGTCTATCACTTTCAGCACCAGTATCCAGGTTCTTTTACATGCTGGAAGCACAAATGTATTTTAGAATATGTACAGCCTGACCAGCGTTTTATTCAGGATATGAACCGAATGGAATTCATCCCAATCAAAGGCTCATATGACAGAGATACTGAATTTAAGATGTTTTCAACTTGCTATTCAAAGGGCTCTATCTTCTACAAAATCGTAAGATACCAGCTTGAAGTACTTATGCGTGACAAGCATCTGACAGACAACGAAGTAGTTGAAGCTTTTAGATGTAAAGGTGATGAGGAAGAACTGCCAATGAAGGTGGTACAGATGATTTACACCAAAAGTGTAGACTACTTTACCTTTAGAGAACAGCGTGTACTTCTTCAGCTTTTATTCGATGATTATCCACGTTATGTTTCGTTCTTTTCCAAGATTGATCCAGTACATATGATTGGTTATCGACGTAGAAAAGTTTCAAATGGAATGTTTTTGATGACTGTTCGCAATGAACAACGTCGTAGAGCAAGACGTTATAGAAAGAACACTAGAAAGAGAATCCGCCGTGCTGTCAATAAAAAACGACACAAAAATAAACGAGGGTAGGGGTAAAGGCTCTGGAGCCTCCTACCTTCCGTGGATCCAGACAAGAGAAATCAGCAGTGTTGGGACTTGCTCTAACCCAAAGGACTGGAAAACAGGACGGACTGTTGAGCTTCTCTCACAGGGAGAAGCCTATTACTGGCATATCCTGAGATGGAATGATGAAATCGAGGATATTCGTGAACAGTATCCTTTAGACCTTGAAACGACATTGGAAATCTGTGACGACTATAACGTGAAACATCCACGAAACCGTCATACGTATATGACATCTGATTTCTACGTCACATACAAGGATGGCAAAGAGAAAGTGTTCAGTGTGAAACCATCAAGAAATGTGTTGAAAAAAAAGCGTGCCAAGGAAAAGCTCGCTGTCGAAAAGGTCTACTGGGAAAAATTCAGACATGTACCGTTTGAAATCGTCTACAAGGATGAAATGAATATTGTTTTAGCAGAGAATATACGTATGGTATGTATGTTCTACGATTTATCCAATGTATTTGATGAAATGTCCATGCTGAAACATTATATTGCAACAAAAAAAATCCAAGTTGATATGGAATCAGAACCGCTTGATTTCCAGTATTTACTTGAGATTTACAGGGATGTATTACCCGAAGTGAAAGGAGGCAGCTTAGTATGCTCACAACATTAAACCTGAAAGTAGGTTCCATTCTTCATGATATGGAACTAAACATTGATCATAGAGTAATCTACATGAATAAAGATTACTTAGTAACGATTCTCATCAATGATTCCAAAGGAAAAATCGAACTTAACGAATGGCATCTTGAGACAGTCCAATATTTCATTGCTAAGAAAGAAATTGCAATTCGTGAATCTAAACATGACAAGGTGTTTGACTTTGATGCTTTATCGGAAAAATCAAAGGAAACCTATCTACGTAACAAAGATATTGTTGAAACAGTCGGAGATATCTACGGACCGTGCTACTTTTACTTAGAAACCAAGAAGCCTAAACCATGTCTTAAAGAGTTAAGCAATAAATACGGTATTTCACCAAAAAGCGTGTTTCTTATTGTTAAAAGATACTTGATGAGTGGTTTAGACCCATTCTCCTTATTATCTCAAACAGGAAAGAAGAGCAAAAGTGGTCTACATTATTCCACAAAAACAGGTCGTCCACCTATGTTCGAACAAGGTATCCCTCTAACTGATGGACTGCGTGAAATCTTTGATGATTGCTGTAAACACTATTTATCCGGCAGAGAAAAGTCTTATGCAACGACTTATGACTGGATGCTTACAAAGTATTTCACAGCTCGTGTAGAAACACAGACAAGTGATGGTGTCGTAGTTCAGAATAAGCTGCTGCCAATCGACCAGCGACCTACTAAAAGCCAAATGGAAAACTATATTGTTACTCATACATCAGCTAAAGCACGCCGTGTATGCAAAACATCCAAACGTGAATACAGAAACGATGAGCGTATGCTTGTTTCAGACAATCTTCTTAATGTGCATGGTCCTGGAGATTTGTTCGAAATGGATGAAGTTGAAATGGATGTATCCATTGTCAGTGAAGTTGATCCAACAAAGGTAATCGGGCGTCCAATCGTGCATGCAATGGTTGATGTCTATTCACGAATGATTACGGCAGTATCTGTTTCTTTGGAGAATAACTCAGTACTTGGCTTCACAAATTGTCTTTTGAACCTTGGTGAAGACAATAAACAGCTTTGCAGGCGTTACGGCTTGGAGCTAAAAGATGGCTTATGGGACATCAATGTTTTGCCAAACCGACTTCGCAGTGACCGTGGTTCTGAATATCGTTCCAAAGAGGTCAAACGTATCTGCAACGAGTTGAACATCACTCTGGAGCTAGTGCCACCAGCTATGGGGTCACTGAAAGGACAGGTAGAACAGCTCTTCCACCAGTATCATTCAGTGCAGAATGATTTACTTGAAGGAAAAGGCTTGATTACCAAACGATATGACTCAAACCACCATAGGCATGCGGTCCTTACATTGGATGATATCTGGGTATTCGTAATCAATCAGACAATTGCTCACAACATGATGACAATGAGCCAGTATCCAATGACAAAGGATATGTTAGAGAAGTCAGTGCATCCCATTCCGTTGGAATTATGGGACTATGGATGTGCTAAATATGGTGCTCCGAGACCAATTGTCAACCTTGACCAGTTTGAGTATTCAATTCGTAAAGAAGTACGTGCTCGTATAACCCGTAAAGGTATTGAATGGAATGGTTTGTATTACATTGCAAATGATCCTTGGCTTGCAGAACAAATCACCAAGACTAGAAGAAGTTCGGTGCCTTTGAAATGTCGTCTTGATGAAAGAAATATAGGTTCTTTATGGTACATTGCAGACAATCGCCTTGTAAAAGCAACCTTGAATGAGAATCGAGCAGGAAACTATGAATTCAACGGTATGTCACTTCGCAACTACGAAGAATACAAGACCAAGAAAAAAGAGCTTGTAATGGAGAAAGCTCAGGAAGACCAAGAGATTCGCTGTGCAAGACGTATGGGAATGCAGGCAACCTTGGATGATGCTGTTAGAGTTGCAAATCATACGGCACCAAATGATGATAAGACCAAAAATATCCGTCATAACCGTAAAGAAGAAAGCATCCTTGTATTAGAGGCAAACTCAATTGGAGCACGTTTGAACACAGATGATGCACCATCTCTGATTCCTTTGAAAAATGAGGAACCAGAACCTGAAGCCTTGTCAGAGCCTGAATCAAATGAAGAAACTGGAAGTATGACCTTTGAAGAAGCCCTTCAAAAGATTAAACAAAAAATGTAGGAGGTACAGTTATGAGAGAACTGAACTGGGTCTACTACTACTCAAATGTAGAGAAAGACCAAAATCAATATACCCATGAAGAATGTACTCGTGTAGGTCCTGTTGATGCTAAATATGTAAAATCATCCAATAGGGACTTCAACAATAACCCGTTCATTGAAGCACTTCCAAGACCAAGAGATGGAAACGTCCTTTTGAACGCATATACAGTACCTATTCCAAGTTTGGATGCTGACGATTTGAGCAAGATGTCTGTGAATGAGCAAAAAGCAACTGTAGTTAGCTTGAAAAATCTAAGACTGCCTTTATCGTTCCAAAAACAGCTTGAATTCATCAACTACGATGTAATCGTTAGCTCCTATATGCTTCGCAAATCCTATGTCTGGGACACAAATGCTATTGGCGAGTCAACTGACAAGAAACTCATCAAAATGAAGGGCAAAATCGAAGATAGTGCCCCATCTGGGTTTGCCTTGCTAGGCTATTCAGGATGCGGCAAATCATCTTCGTTGAAGCAGTTGTTCGATAACATCCCACAGGTAATCGTGCACCATCCAGATCCTGGAACTTCGATTCCACAGATTACATATCTGGTCGTAAGTTGTATGCCAAACAGCAACTTTTCAACCTTGTATAGACAGATTGGAGAAGCCATTGATAATGCTTTAGGAAATCCCGAACCTATCTATGAAGTCATGATTAACAAGAAGTGCAAAAGCCTAGCAGACAAGCAATTGAAAGTCTGCCAGCTTATCGAAATGTTCTCGATTGGAACAATCGTTATGGACGAAATCCAACTTATCGACTTCAATACCAATAGAGAAAACAGCTATGAAGGTCTGTTAGGCATCGTCAACAAGACAAAGGTAGCCTTGAGTGTAGTTGGAACAGATGAAGCCTATAAGAAGCTGTTTACAATGCTTAGAAATGCACGTAGAGCAGGTGACTTCATTGACGCTTCTGCATATACGACTGACAAGGATTATTTCAACATGCTGGTGAATATGCTTTTGACTTGGCAATGGCTGGATACACCGATTCAATGGTCTAAGGAACTTTCAGACACTTTGTATGAGTGTTCAGGAGGTATCATTAACATGCTGATTTGGTTGTACAAATGGATCATGCTGGAATACATTGACAGTAAGTCCAAAGGGAAGATTGAGACCATCGACAAGAAGTTCATTGTGCGTGTTAACAACAAGCATTTCAAACAGTTGAAAGGTGCTATCGACATTGTTAATCAAGCAAGAACTGAAGAACTTGAAGATGAACGTATTCTTACGATTGCTGAGGAAGAGAAGAACAAATATCAAATGCCTGAATCCAACATCAGCAACATGGTTTATGAGAGCAAGATGATGACAAAGGTCATCGACTTGGTCCGTGAAATCTATGTAGAGTTTGACTCTGACTCAATCGGCAGAGCAACTCGAATGGTTTTAGAAGAAGATGTCAATCATCGCCTGAAGCCACATGAAGTAGCTAAACAGGTGATTGCCATTCTAAATGAGAAGCCTGTAAAGCCAAAGAGAAAGGCTACAAGAAGAACTCCTGCATCGAAGAACATCTGTGATTACATTACAGATGATAACTAACAAAGAGACTCTATGTTTCTTTGTTTTTTTATGCTCACCAAGGCATAAGAACCTTTTACTTTGGCATAGGGAATACACAATACTTTTCTATAAGAACTTTTTAGTTTGATTGCATAGAACTGTATTACTTTTCTATAAGAACTACTACTATATAAACTTATATAATATAAACTATGTCAAGTTGAATAAATTAACCTAAGTCTAATTATATAAGATATACTTATTAAGAAGATTAATATACTTAGAAAAGACTATACATATACAAGATATACTACTTAATAAGAACTTTATACTTTTCTTGAAATATACAGGTAATATACGTATAAGAACTTTTTACTTTGATTAAGATAAAGCTCGAAAGTTTTTTATAAGAACTTATTAGTTTCTATAAGAACTTATTAGTTTGTCTGTTTCACATGATTGCTACATATATATTGTACTATATATATCCGACTTCGCATAATATCTCTTATGTTATTTTTATGAAATTAAAAATAGAGCAGAATTTTAAATAAATCTGCTTATTTTAATTGGTTTAAGATGATTTGAAATTCAAAAATATGTTTATATTTAAATTTAAACCCTCATTATGAGTTTTATATCCTTATTACTTGAACTAATACATATAGTTATACATCGTTTTGTTATTCACGACAAATCATAGAGTTAATATCGCATCCTCTGATTTGAATCGAGATGTACAGTTGTCCATCTTTTTGATTTTCATGGCAAATCACAGAGTCCACTAATCACGAGTTCTAACGTAATATAAGGATCCTAATGCGACTTCAATAATAATATATGGCACAGCCATTAAATACGCTGAATATGGATGTAGATCATCTGCAGCATACTGCATGTCATTGATCTTAAGTTGGCCTGATTTGATTTCTTCAATTTTTGTTTTATACATATGAACACGATACGGACACACTACAGCTAATACAATCATAATAATTAATAGAATGCGTCCAGGCTTTTTAAAGAAATTCATATGTATCACTCCTAAATATTTTTATTAGTATATCATAAACTTATATGTGAAACACTTCACAAATATTTCTTTAATTCTTCTAAACAATTCAACGCATCACGTCTGCCAATATCATAGATTTCCTGTAAATGATTGGGATCCTTTTCAATCATTGCACACGCAATCGGTTTAGAAGGTCGAATCACAAATATCTGTCCTTCCCTTTCAAGCTGATCAATTTTTTCCAATGTTTCATTATATACAATATGTCTATTTTCCAATGCCTTTTGTAAATTTGGATATTCCTTAAACGCCTTCTTTATAAGATTGATATATTTCATTGGCTTTTTTCGATACGTATGATCTCTAGTTAAAACAACAACCGTCTTCTTTGTTCTTTCCAACATCCAATCCACTGGAATCGAATCCGAAACACCACCATCCAATAATTCATAGCCATCTAGTTTTACGGGTTTTGACACAACAGGAATCGAAGCCGAAGCACGAATCCATTCAATATCTAAAGCATCCCCATTTTTGATTTCATGATATACAGGTTTACCCGTATGAATATCCGTACATACAACAGTGAATCTCAATGGATTTTCCTTAAACACTTTTGTATCAAACGGATCCAATATCGTAGGAACAACCCCATACGCAAATTCTTTATTATATAGATCTCCTGTTTTAATAAAGCTCTTTAATCCTGAGTATCTAGGATCTCTACAAAAACGCTTGTTGTAGCGTAAAGCTCTTCCAATCTGTTTCGATTTGATATTGCATCCAAAGGCAGCACCTGCAGAAACTCCCACAACCTGATTAAAATCAATGTTATTTTCCATAAATACATCAATTACACCACAAGTATACATGCCCCGAAAGCCTCCGCCTTCAAGAACTAATCCTTTTTCTTCTAACATTTACATCACCGCAAAAATTATACACAATGTGAACTAAAAAGAAAAGGACTTATTCAAGTCCAATCTTAAATGTGTTTGATTTTCCAAATGCCTTCGAATTCATATGCACCACAAAAGGCTTCGTACTTTTATCTGTAAAATCAGGCGCTGCCTTTTCAAAATTGAATTCAATTTCTGTATTTACAGTCTGTTTCTTATCCAAGAAATACAATACATATCCCGTTACGTTTGCTTTAAAACTCTGTGTTTTAGGTGCCATGCCATTCGTTGTAAAATCATGACTCTTAATTTCATCCATATTCGCAAAATCACCCTTATTACTTAGATCTATACCTTCTAAAGTAGCACTCGGCGTTAAATATGGAACAATGATACGAGAATCCGTTTTGTTTTTATAGGTAATCTTAATATTCTTTAATACCGTTTCCCCATTCTCATATACATAACTTGCTTTAGAAGCATCCACACCAATCTTTAAAGTATCATCTTCAAAGAAAGTATATTTTGTATCCTTTGAATCCTTCACATTCTTATCGCTGGCCTTACGTATATCAAAAGCTTTAAAAGGCAAAAATTGTTTCTTATTATTAAAAGAAAGCCCCAAGTTTTTTTGATCATTGTTTGGGAAACCAATATAACCATAAATATACGTATTCTGACCCTTATTAATGACATAAGAAGGCGTAGACTGGTATTTATCAATGACACTGATCTCTTTTTCATTGTCATCCGTTACGGTATAAATTAAATTCTTTGTGTCATACGGCTTTTTACCTTTATTTTCAACACTCGCCAAATAATAGTAGTACGTCGAATTATCCGTATCATTTGTGATGGTTAATACATCCAACAATTGACAAGAAACATTCTTTTTTAATTCCACATTATTTTCTGGTTTGGAACAACCAAATAAAGATAAAGATAAAACACATACACAAAGTATAGATATGATTCTTTTCATGTTATTCTCCTATGGATTGCAGTTTTTACAAGGTGAATACCCCTGATCGATCAATACATCTCTAGATGCACTTGACTCCAACTTGTTTTCATCATTCATCAAACGAATGCTTGCACAAGTAGGCTTATGAAACTTATGCGTTTTTACATTTAAAACATAAGTAGAAGTATCCTCTGTAACTTTATATTCCTTTATAATATTGTCATTCGAACGACTTGAATCGCCCGTTTTATAATCAATTGTGATACCTGGCTGCACGTTATAACAAAATACATTAAACGATACACCTTGCCCTTTATCTTCTATAGAATACGCCTCGATCTGTACACCATCCGCAATTAAGTTATCACCATCATAGATAGGTGTAACCCGATATAAAACATGATGATTAGTCTTTTTTATGTAGTCACAGACTTCATTTTCAAACGGAAGCATACCCTCTACATTTAAATAGCGCGTACCCGTCATTAAGTTTTTACAATTCGCATTTTCACCCGTCAATTGATATCCAATCAAATGACAACGATTATATAAGTACTTTCCATCAATTCCCTTATAACGCACTGTATGCCATCCTGCAGGCTTTACAGAACCAATACTTTCTCGCTTTTTTGTCGGCATTAGATCCTTTGACACATTCGCATACGCAACCTGTGGCCGATCTAAAGAATCTAGATTCGAGTACGATTCAAAACTCTTTTTATTCATATCCTTCGAACTGAATACAGGCTCGTTATCATGTATCTCTACATAAGGACTGCCGCTATATTCAGGTATCTCATCAATCTCATAAGCCGATATAGGCGTGATCAATGTCGAAAGAATAATGAACATTGATACAATAAATTTTCTCATAGTAATCCTCACATATTTGACATATATATTGTCAATATAACTTATATACTAAAACCATGAAAGGAGTGAGTGATAAAAAACATAGTACTTCATTATCGTTCGAGTCAAAAAATATAATAAACCCCTTATGTACTATGTTTTTAGATGTCTTATGACATCTTTTTTTATATCTCTAATTTCTTAAATACAGCCTCACGAGCCATCTTTTCAAACTTATCTTCAAGCGGCTTTAAATCACTATATTTAAAATCCGGATTTCTTTTTTGTAGCGCTTTTGAAATCACAAAATCCGCCACCTCAGGATTTTTAGGAAGTAAAGGACCATGCAAATACGTACCTAAAATCTTTCCGTCATAGAAACCTTCATAACCAGCACCAAAACTATTTCCATATCCCTTGACAACTTTTCCCAAAGGATGCGTTACATTTAATGTTTGACCCCCATGATTTTCAAAACCAACGATACGCGTTTTTAAACCATCTAAATTCGCATCGATCACAACATTTCCAATACAACGACTACCAGCTTTTCCCGTATCCGTATAATAATCATAGAACTGCAAACCAGAAATCTTTTCATTGTTGGCCGCAATATAATATTGTCCAAACAATTGATATCCACCACAAATCAAAAGTATAAACGTCTTTTCATCCATGGCCTTCTTAATATTTTCTTTACGCGATAATAAATCAGGAATCAAACTAATTTGTTCCTTATCTGCACCACCGCCTAAGAAAATCAAATCATATTCACTTAAATCTTTTTCTTCACCAATACCACAAGTATCCAGCTCAAAAGGAATACCACGATCTAAACAACGCTTCTTTAGAACCATCATATTTCCCTTATCCCCATAAAGATCCATGATATCATGATACATCCAAACTACTTTCATAGACCCATCTCCTTCTTGATCGCATTACGCGTAGGAAGCAGTGCCGTATATGTCGCAATCGCATATGTCGTACGCTTTGTAGCTAATGCGGCTTTTACGGCAATGTCCAAAGTATCGACAACACTTAAAGGTCCTTTATATCCACCATAATAGATTCTTAAAGCCATATCATTTGCACGAAGACCCGTACAAATAATTTCCTTTGTGCTATCCTTCATGATCTTTTCAAAGAAAGTATCATAGATCCAGCTAACATCCGTACCATCCTGCTCACGATCATTCAATATGATCACAATTGTCTTATCCGAATCATCCTTTTCAATGACCTTCATAACTTCATTGGCACCCGTAGGGTTTTTAACTAGGTTCAAAATACAAGTCTGATTCTCTGCTTTAAACGTTTCATTTCTTCCCGCAGGCTGAGGCGCATGACGAAATACTGATTTTACACAATCAACAGATATTCCGTAATTTTTCGCAACATTCAATACAACAGCACAATTGTACATAGAATACATGCCTTCATATGGAGATTTATAATTTACGCCATCACTCGTAAATGTTTCTTGATCCAACTCAATATCTTTTAAACAAATATCCATTTCTGGCGTTTGAAAATCACACTTTGAACAATGGAATTTACCAATATGTGAATATTGATAATAACTATATTCAAGTCTAGCCCCACACTTCGGACAGAATTTTCCTTCACTTGCCTCTTTTGTGATTTTGACAGAATACTTGTTCTCATCCATTCCAAAATAAGAGAATGAAGCATTTTTCGCCACTAAATTTAATCTTACGACATTTGGATCATTCGCATTTAAAATCAATCGACCCCTATATTCAGGCAATACCTTTTCAATCGAATCAATCAACTGTTCCATTTCACGCGCACGATCTAATTGATCACGAAAGAAATTATTGACCACAAAATCGGTAACCGGAATATATGGAAGAATATGTCTTACATTCAATTCATCACATTCTAATACAACCGCATTGGCTTTGATTTCACCATTTAGTTTAGCGTTGGTCAACAACGTAGTAACAATACCTGCCTTTAAGTTATCTCCTTTACGATTGGAAATCACATTATATCCAGCCTTTTCAAACAAGTCTGTAATCATATTGGCCGTACTCGTTTTTCCATTTGTACCCGTAACCAAAATGACAGGACCATTAAATTTTAATTTCGATAATATATTCGCATCGACTTTGCAGCCGATAGACCCAGGCAACGATCCACCCCTTCCAATTAGGTGTAGACCCCAGGCACTTAGCTTTGTAGATAATATAGATAAAGTTTTCATAACTACTCCTTTTCCATACTCTTCTATTATACAACAATTGAAGTTGAATTTAAAAATTGAAACACATATAATATTAATGTTAGGAAAAAACTAACTAGAATAGGTGGAACAAATGAACGAATATTACCAATCTCCTCTTTCACAGAGATATGCATCTAAGGAAATGCAGGCATTATTTTCAAACGACAAAAAATTTACGACATGGAGAAGACTTTGGATTGCTCTTGCAGAGTCTGAAAAAGAACTTGGATTAGACATTACCGAAGAACAAATCGAAGAATTGAAAGCACACGCTTTAGATATCAACTACGATGTCGCAAAAGCTAGAGAAAAAGAAGTGCGTCACGATGTTATGTCACACGTATATGCGTATGGAGTGCAATGTCCAAAAGCTAAGGGAATCATTCACTTAGGAGCTACTAGCTGCTACGTTGGTGACAACACAGATTTAATTATCATGCACGAAGCTTTAGAGCTTGTACAAAAGAAAATTGTCAATGTATTAGAAAAACTAGAAGAATTCGCATTAAAATACAAAGACATGCCATGTCTTGCGTTTACTCACTTCCAACCCGCTCAGCCAACAACTGTAGGTAAAAGAGCTAGTTTATGGGCACAAGACTTATATATGGACTATGTTGAAATCCAGCATTTATTAGATAATAAGAAATTATTAGGATGCAAAGGAACAACAGGTACACAGGCAAGCTTTATGGAATTGTTTGAAGGAGATACAGACAAAGTTAAAGCATTGGATGAAAAAATCTGTGAAAAATTAGGTTACGACCAATATTTCGCAGTCAGTGGACAAACATATACTCGTAAATATGATACACAAGTATTACAAGTCTTAGTTCAAATTGCACAAAGTGCACACAAATTCAGTAATGATATTCGTTTATTACAACATATGAAAGAAATCGAAGAACCATTTGAAAAATCACAAATTGGTTCAAGCGCAATGGCCTACAAACGTAACCCTATGCGTTCAGAAAGAATGGCGGCTCTAGCTAACTACATCATTGCCGATTCAATCAACCCTGCCATTACTGCAAGTACACAATGGTTTGAAAGAACATTGGATGATTCCGCAAACAAACGTATTTCAATTGCCGAAGCTTTCTTAGCTACAGATGGACTATTAGATCTTTACTTAAATGTAAGTGATGGTTTAGTTGTATATCCAAAAGTAGTAGAAGCTAACTTATTAAAAGAATTACCATTCATGGCGACAGAAAACATTATGATGGACGCTGTTAAAGCCGGTGGTGACCGTCAAGAGTTACACGAATTGATTCGTCAACACTCAATGGCAGCAGGTCGTGTTGTTAAAGAAGAAGGTAAACCAAACGATTTGATCGACCGTATTGCAGCCGATCCAAAGTTTGGCATGACAAAAGAACAAATCCTTTCAATCATGAAACCAGAAAACTTCGTTGGACGTTCTGTTCAACAAACAGAAGAATTCTTCAAAGACTTCATTGATCCAATTCTAGCTAAAGAAAAAGATGCATTAGGAATGCACGCTGCAATTAACGTATAAAAAAATCAGAGCTCATATGAGCTCTTTTTTAATACAAATTCGGAATTGGCTTCTTTTTATTTTCTTTCATGATCTCTTTATAGTTTGGCATCCAAGTACATAGTAAATCATAGAATTCTTTTGAATGATTTAAATGATACAAATGAGCCAATTCATGAAGAATGATCGCATCCACAAATTCAAGGGGCATGAATATAAGATTCACATTGAAACAAATCTTATGTTTACTAGGTGTACAACTGCCCCACTTACTCTTATAAAAGCCATATTGTAAAGAAATATCATGTATGTGTAATTGTTCGCAAAAAAATTCAAAACGAAGATCAATATACTTTTTGGCATTCTGCTTCAAAAATAGTTGAATCAACTTTGTATCTGGATACAAATATAAAGCATAATCTTCAACATAACACTTTCGTTGATCAATGTAATGTAATCTATATTCATTACCTAATAAAGGAATCCTGTCATTTTCTTTTGAAAGAGTAAACTTACTTAATTGATTTTGAATCCAAGCTTCTTGTTCTTGCACAAAATTATCAATTTCCCTTTTAGAAACATAGAAAGGAGCGCTTACACAAACCACTCCTTCAACTACACGTATTTTTATTTTTTTACAATTGGACTTACGATGAAGTACATACTCCATTACGCAATATCTTCTAAGACTTCAGTCGCAATATCACTTAGATAGGCATCTACTTTTTCTTGTTGTTCTTTAGAATATGCAGCATATTCATTGATATCACGAATCAAATCCAACATAGGAAGTGTTCCATATAATTTTGTACAAGTTGAATTACATAATGTTTCCACATCTTCCTTCTTATAGAATTCAATTCTTTCATGACAATTTGGACATTCTAAGTACGCCATATTTTCAATGATACCAAGCACTTTCACTTCCATCTTTTCACACATGTGACAAGCCTTTTCTACAATCATACTTACCATTGGCTGCGGTGTAGATACCATGACTACACCCTGCACTGGAATGGACTGCATAATTGTTAGGGCTACATCTCCAGTTCCAGGAGGCATATCGATCAATAAGACATCCAAATCACCCCATACAACATCTGTATAGAATTGTTTAACAACACCACCAATAACTGGACCACGCCAAATCACTGGATCCGATTCTGATTGTACCAAGAAGTTTAAAGACATCACTTTAATACCTTCTTTGGATTCAATTGGAATCAATTGCTGCTTTTCATTTCCATACGCATGCTGGTTTGTCAAAGCTAAAAGTCTAGGGATACTAGGACCTGTAATATCCGCATCCATAATACCAACTTTCAAGCCTTTTTTTGCCATGGCCTTAGCCAACATAACAGTAACAGTGGATTTACCAACACCACCCTTACCAGACATTACAGTGATAATATTTTTGATGTGGTTATCTGGATTCGATTGAATTCCACATGTTTCACTGTTCTTACCACATTTTCCTTGAGAAGGACAACCTTCACATGACATATACTACTCCTCCTTTTGTTTTTCTATTTTTTGAAAACAACGATCATATACACTTGTTAAACGCTGATCTTGAATATGCGTATAGATCTGCGTTGTTTGAATATTTGAATGTCCCAATAACTCCTGCACGATTCTAAGATCCGCATCCCCATCTAAAAGATGTGTCGCAAACGAATGTCTAAAACTATGTGCTGAAATTTTAGGGTTCAAATTTAATTCATTGACTTTATTTTTGATCATTAAATGTACATATTGCCGAGTACAACGACGACCTAAACGATTCACAAAAAAATACGAAACATTCTTTACATCCCAAATACTACGAATGGAATCTAAATAATATTTCATCTGTGAAATACAATACGAAGAAATCGGAATCACACGTTCCTTGTCTCCTTTACCTTTGACCTTTAAGATGCCTTCTGACAAATGCACATCATTCAACTTTAACTCACAAAGCTCACTTACACGCAAACCACAAGAATATAATACAACTAATATCGTTTTATTATATTGATCAATCTCATTGTCTTGAAAAGATGAAAAAACTTTTTTAACCTCATCCACCGACAAATAAACAGGCAGATGTTTTGATGATTTCATCCCATGAATTAATAAAGACACATCTTTGACTTCAGGATGCGCAATCGATATCTGCAAATGAAAAGAATGAATACTCGCAATCATACGATTGAGACTTGAGGCAATGTGATCTTCGGCATAAACATCCAAAAAGTCTTCGATATCTAAAACCGAAACATTATCACACTTTGTAATATTTCTTTCCTTTAAAAAATTCAAATACACCTCAATATCATGAAGATACGATTGTTGCGTCTTCTTTGATTTTCTTTGCAGAACATTCAAATATAAACGATAATCCTCTAATGCATCTTTTAATTCCATAGAAGTATTATAACACAAATCAAATATAAATTGGCTCTAATACCTTCATGTCACAATTTGACTCTTTGATGGCTTCAATCAATACCGATTTAACTTGATTGTCACGATGATCATACGCAAACTGCAAGTTACGAATACTAAAATGATTCGCATATAAAACCTGATTGATCTCATTTAATCGATTGGGGCGATGCACCATATAAAAACGTCCATAACTCTTCAATAATCGATTCGCATGAAAAACAAGTTGCTCCAACGTTAAATTCTCTTCCATTCTTCCTAAATGGCGAAAATTTAACTGTTCCGGCTGTTGATTGGCATTCATTTTAAAGTATGGCGGATTAGAAACAATCACATCAAACAAGGACCCCTCATATTCTTGTATAGGAGAATTGACAATTTTTACAGGATGCGAAATAAACATATCCGCATTCTTTTGTGCAACCTTACTCGTCTCTTCTAATATTTCAACACCCACAAGTTCTTTGACATCAAACTGATCTAAATAAACAAGTATTGCCCCATTATTCGTACCAATATCTAAAATGCGCTCTTGCTTTTTTAAACGTACAAATTGAGCCAAAAGTTTTGTGTCTGTATTGAAACGAAAATGCTCTTTATCTTGATATAACTTCAAGTTTTCATCAATAAAATAATCTAAAGTTAAACTCAATTGGCATCCTCCTTCTTCAATAAATCACTGGCCTTTATAAAACATTTACTATCCATTTTTTCATTCAGACGATTCAATATAAAATCCGTATTCTCTTGTGGTGCATCAAATAAATCAATCTGCTCCACAATCTGTTTGGCATCTTTTAAAGAACCAATATGCACACCGATATAACGATAGCCAATGGGTTCAAAATAAGATTCAAGCAACTGCATACAAGCCCCAAAAATCATTGGATATGTATTCGCATAAGTACTTAGATTCATACTGTGACACACATTATGAAACGCTGTATCTCTTAAAGTTAACGTAACAAGCTTTCCTTTTTGGTTCTCACGCTGCATTTTATGCGTTAATTCTTTAACGATATTTTCAAGGCAACTCCTCACTTCATCAATCGAATATAAATCATTTGAATACGTTCTAGAAATCGAAATACTCTTTTGCGTAGTAGAATAACATAAAGTTGCACTCGAATTTCCTCTAGCCTTTTGAATCAAAGAATACGACGATTTACCCAATCTATACATAATTTTTTGTTCATTCTTTTCATCCGCAAAATCACCAATTGTATAAATACCCATTTCATTTAAAATAGGCACACTCTTTTTACCAATACCATTCATTTCATTGATTTTTAAAGGCCATAGTTTTGTTGAAAGCTCTGACTTTCTTAAAACCGTGATCCCTTTGGGCTTACGCATGTCACTCGCCATTTTCGCAAGAAAACGATTGGGCGCAACACCAATCGAACAATTCAAATGACACTTTTCATAAACACCATTTTGAATTTCAAACACAAGATCCAAAGGCCTTTTATAACGCTTAATAATATCCGTTACATCCATATAACACTCATCTATACTCGCCGGTTCAATTTGATGTGTATATGTCTTTAAATACGCAAAAAACTGAGCAGACATCGAACGATAATAGCCATAGTCACCTTGGATCAATACTAAATTTGGACATAGACGCAAAGCCTCATAGACAGGCATTGCACTATGTACGCCATATTTTCTAGCTTCATAGTTTGCGGTTGAAATCACACCTCGCTTGGAAGTGGAGCCTACCGCAACTGGAAACTCTTTTAAATCCGGATTTTTTATTTCTTCACAACTCGCAAAAAAGGCATTTAAATCAATATGTAATATGACTCTAGCCATGAATCTTCACCCATAGATCTTGCATGGATTCTTTTGCCTTTTGACTTGCTTCTCCACTCGTCATTATAGCTAATTCTTGAATTGTTTCTTCTTGATCCAGTTCTTGTACAGTTGTGATGGTTTCATTGGATGATGCTTTTTTATTGACCAAATAATGCGTATTGGCATAGACGGCAACACTTGCCAAGTGGGTAATACATAACACTTGATAATTCTTTGATAAAGCCTTCATCTTAGCTCCCATAGCCAAGGCTACTTTACCACTGACCCCCGTATCGATTTCATCAAAGATGATGGTTTCAATGCCATTTGTTGCTTGGAATACCACTTTTAATGCCAACATCAAACGAGATAGTTCTCCTCCAGATGCAGAAGCACTCAAGCTTGAAAAATCCTGTCCTGGATTCATAGAAACTAGAAATTCAATGTCATCCATTCCATTGCTTGAAGGTTTCTTTTCCATACAAGAAATCTTAAAACGAGCATGTTCTAACATCAAGTCTTTACAATGTTCCATCACTTTTGATTCAAGTTGAGAAAAGACTTCTTTTCTTTTTGATGACAACGCATTTGCCAGCTTCATATAAGCCGCAAACGATTCTTCTTTTTCTTTTTCCAATTTATCAAACACATCCTGACGATGAATTATACGATCGATCTTATCCATGATACTCTTTTTAGATTCCATTAAACTCGTATATGAACCACCATATTTTCGATACAATTTCTTGATCAAATATTGACGGCTTTGTAGACTATCCAAATCTAAAGAATCATTTGAATGTGTATCACGCATATGTTTTAATTCTTCATCCACACTCTGTAAAGAATAATACAAATTTTTAAATGATTCTTCATAGTCATTTAAGATGGGTGATTTTGAAGCTTGTTTATACAAAGTATATAAAGAGTCTAAGGCTCCATTTTCTTTATCAATTTCATATAAACAAGAAGAAAGATCTTCTTTATTTTTATACCAGTTGGTTGCCTCATGAATCTGATTGTTTAGCACATCCAATTCATCTTCTTGAATATTCGCATTCTCAATTTCATCGAGCTGCGCCGTTAAAAACTCCAATTCGGCATCCGAAAACTCTTCGTTTTTTAACGTTTCTAATTCATTTAAGATATTTGAATATGAAGTATACGCTTCCTTTACAGAAGCTTTTAAATCCATAGTTTTCGCATAACTATCCAACAAATCCATTTGAACAGATGTGTCCATTAAACGATACGTATCCATTTGCGAATGAATATCGACCAATAGATTGACAATCTTACGTACAAAAGAGAGTGTCGTGATCTGTTGATTGATACGTACAGTACTTTTATTATTATTTAAAATGGTACGCGAAATAATCACTTGATCATCAACTTCAAAGCCATTCTCTTCTAAAATCGCATTGACCTTTTCATTGGATGTTAAAACCATCGATAAGATGGCCTTATCCTTTCCATTACGAATCACATTCGATTTAATACGATCCCCACTCAAATAGCCAATCGCATCAATCAATAACGATTTACCAGCACCTGTTTCCCCGGTAATCACACTCATTCCATTTGTAAAGTCTATGATACAAGATTTGAATAATACATAATCTTTTACTGACAATTGTTCAATCACAAAACCACCTCAAGTCTACTTATTATTTTAACTTAAATCCAAAGGAAAATAAATGATTATAATCTATGTGAAGAAGAAAACAAAAAAATAAGAATATCTTCACATTAAGATATTCTTAAATTTTTGGCATACACCATATATTCCTGATTGCCACTTCTTCCTTCTAGAATACTTGGCATGGCTTCAACACTTCCATAATATTGAAATAGAAAGGATTTTACATCTTCTACGATCTGTAAGGCAAGCTTAGAATTCTTTAAAACCCCATGCTTATTCAAAGCAGTAGGCCCACATTCAAATTGTGGTTTTACAAGTATCGCAATATGCGAAATGGATAAGACATTTAAAACATGTTCTAATATGGTCTTACAAGATATAAAACTTACATCCATGCACATAAAATCAATCGACTCATCAAACCATTCCGGTACGATTTCACGCGCATTATGCCCTTCCATTTTGATGACACGACAATCTTGATCTAATTCTTTGGCAAGTTGAAGATGTCCAACATCCAAGGCATATACTTTTTTAGCACCATATCGAAGACAAACATCTGTAAATCCACCTGTACTCGCTCCAATATCTAATACAACTTGATTTTGAATATTCACATTGTACTTATCTAAACAACCCTTTAGCTTAAAGGCACCACGAGATACAAATTCATCTTCTGTATGTGTTACGACAATATCATCTTCATCATTTACTAAAAAACTAGCCTTTGTGATGACTTTTCCATTAACACTGATTTTACCTTCTTTGATCATATCTTGCGCTTTTGCACGAGACGAGATCTGATTCAGTAAAGCTTTATCTAAACGAATCTTATCCATGTTTTTCCAATTCCTCAAATAAACATTCTGTGCTAATACCTTCTTGAATACGTAAAGATCGAACTGAACCATGACATACATAATGATCATCAATACCTAAGACATGAATCTTTTCACCCAATGTATTCATATATTCTAAAATAGCACTGGATAAGCCACCCATCTTAATATCCGTTTCATAAACGGTAATAGGAAGATTTAGCTTTAATAAATCTTTCATCATAACTTCATCGATTGGTTTAAAGAAACGCGCATTAACAACCAATAAACCCATTTGATTTTCTCTTGCCTTATTAATCACATGATCCACATCCGGACCATACGTGATCACAATTTGCGTTGGAGTTCCTACCACAAATTTTTCCCAAGTACCAATTGGAATCAATGAATACGACTTGTTTTTTGCGTATCTTACATTTCCTCTAGGATAACGCACACAAAATGGCTTCTTAGAGGCAAAGGCCGTATAAATCATATTTTGAGCTTCCTTGGCATCTTTTGGCTGAGATAAAATAAGATTTGGAATACTTCGAAGCATCGCAATGTCAAAAACACCTTGATGCGTTTCTCCATCATCTCCAACTAAACCACAACGATCAATCCCAATCACAACCGGCACATTCATTCTGGCCATATCATGATTCACTTGATCATAAGCTCTTTGTAGAAAAGACGAATAAATACTCACAAATGGTTTAAGTCCACCTAAAGCCATAGCACAAGCCATAGTTACCGCATGCTGCTCCGCAATACCACAATCAAAGAAACGATCTGGATAGCGCTTTTGAAATTCTAATAATTTACTACCCTGCGCCATAGCCGGTGTAATGGCGACAATACTCTTATCTTTATCGGCTAGATCCATGACCGTATTTGAGATCACCTGCGACCAGGAAATTTCATTTGGTGGAAGTAAACTTAAAGATTTTCCGGTTGCGATATCAAACGGACTCACTCCATGCCACTTACCTACCTTATCTTGTTCTGCAAATTTATAGCCTTTTCCTTTTTGTGTTAATACATGTACGACAATCGGACCATCATGTTCTTTGGCTGCCTGGAAAACTTTGATCAAACTTGCGATATCATGTCCATCAACAGGTCCCATATAATCCAAGTTGAATTCCTTAAACAAAGGTGCATCAATCACCTCATCTTTGATCTTATCACGGAAATGGGACAATGTATTTAATACGTTGGTTCCTAGTTTATTGGATTTTAAGTTATTTTTCACATCATGTTTTAAGTCGATATACAAGTGAGATGCACGAATATCTGTAATTCGTTTTTCAACACCGCTATAATTTTTTGAAATCGACATATTATTATCATTAAAGATGATGACCATTTTCTTTTGTTTAGAACCAATATCATTTAAAGCCTCGAGTGCCATACCACCCGTTAAAGAACCATCTCCAATAACGGCAATAACTTGATAGTCATCATGCGTTAGATCACGTGCAATCGCGTAGCCGAGTGCAGCCGATAAAGAAGTAGAAGAGTGTCCGGCTTCCCAGCAGTCATACTTACTTTCACTTCGTTTTTGATACCCTGAAAGCCCACCTTTTTTACGTAATGTCGCAAATTGAGTGGATCTTCCCGTTAATATTTTATGTGTGTAACATTGATGCCCAACATCAAAAATCATTTTATCTTTTGGTGAATCAAAGACATAGTGCATCGCAACTGTGACTTCGACAATCCCAAGATTACTCGATAAATGCCCACCTGTTTTCGAAATCGATTCAATCAAAAAGGTTCGAATATCACTGCACAATTGTGTAAGCTCATCGATTGACATATCTTTAATTTGACTCGGTGACTCAATGTCATACACTTGACTAATCTTTCTCATTTTTATAACCCTCATAAAAAAACTAGTCCGCTAAAGACTAGTTTTAGCTATTATTAATATACCTCTTTTTTCAAAGAAATTCCATATATTAATATGTACGCTTTAGTAAAGTATCCAATACTTTTGTCAGTGAAGTCACATCACAGCTCACATATCCCAATTCTTTACGAATTGTTTCATCATAGCTGGCAACCATATCTTTAGCACCTTGAAGTCCTAATAAAGATACAGCTGTGACTTTATGATTATCTTCATCACTCAATGATTTTCCAACCACTTCTTCACTACCTGTAACATCCAAAATATCATCCTGCATCTGGAATTCTAGTCCTAAGACAAGACCAATCTTACGGAAGTGTTCTACATCATCGAATTTATTTGCTAAAACACATCCACAAACCAATGGTAAAGTTAATAATTTACTTGTCTTGTAGTGATCAATTTCCTGTAAAAGTGCAAGTGTTGGATTTGGATCATTTTCGGATTGTAAATCTAAAGTTTGCCCATAGATCATACCATCAATGCCGGCATACCAAGAAAGTGCCTTCACTAAAGCTACTTTTTGTTCGGCACTACATTCGCTATCCAACACAACTTCAAATGCCTTTGTCAATAAGCCATCGCCTGCAAGAATGGCAGTTGCCTCATCATAGGCTTTATGACAACTTGGTTTACCACGGCGCAAATCATCATTATCCATAGCTGGAAGATCATCATGAACCAATGAATATGTGTGAATCATTTCAATGGCACAAGCACATGGATATCCAACTCTAGCATCGATTCCATAGCCTTCAAGCACGGAAAACAACAAAGTAGGACGTACACGCTTACCGCCATTCATCAATGAATAGGCCATCGCATCTTTTGTACGACTATCATCATTTTCTTGTACTCGCATCAATAGATAATCTTCAAATTCTTTATTCACCATCATCTTGATTCACCTCCATCAACTGATCCATTTTTGTTTCAAATTTCTTTAATTGTTTTTCGCATTGCGCACTCAATTTCAAGCCTTCCTCAAATAATGACATGGCCTCTTCAAGCTCCAATTCATTATTATTTAACAAAGCTACGATCTCATCCAATCGTTTCATCGCCTCTTGAAATTTCATTTGTTTAGCGGCCATTTTATTCCTCCTTAGTGGATACAACACATGAAGTGATCACACCATCATTCACTCTTGTAACCATTATATCATCACTTGTGACATCTTTGACATGTCGAATTACTTTATCATTCACTTTCGATATACTATAACCTCTTGATAATACCTTTAAAGGTGAATAGGCATCCAGTAAAGCACAATTCTTTTGTAAAGAATGCCTAGAATTTTGAAGTATCACACGCATATTCGATTCTAATTTTTCAGGTATCATAGAAAGTTTATTTTCCTGTACCTTTAAAAGATTCATCATGCTCAAATTCATCTGTTCTTTATAATTCTTGATGACATTTTTCTTTTGCAGCTCAAGCTCTAGGGCATGTTCAATTTGTGTGTTGTAGCCATCTAATTTTAATTGTTTTTCTATAATAAAAGATTTTGGATCCTTTAAATACGGATGATTTTTATATGAATCCAGTTTTACCTTATTGTGATTTAAAATCATAGACATGTTTTGACTCAGTAATTCTTTATTGTTTAAAATCTTTGCCATCACTTCATATTGATCCAAAGTCACCCATTGTGCAGCAGCAGTAGGAGTCACACTTCTATGATCACAAACAAGATCACATAAAGTTGTATCCACTTCATGACCTACACCACTGACAATATATGTATTTAAATTGTAAATTGTCCTTACAAGCTCTACATCATTAAAACAGAATAAATCTTCAAAGCTTCCACCACCACGAACAATCAATAAGGCATCATGATCATGTGTATCCGCCTTTTTCAAGGATTGAATCAAGCTTTTAGGCGCAAAATTACCTTGGACAAAACTTGGATATAAAGTAACCTGCATCATAGGCCAACGTTTTTGAATCGTAGATAAAACATCCTGCAAAGCTGCAGCTTGAGCACCAGTAATGACACCAATATTTTCAATCGATTCAGGTTTAGCCTTTTTATGACTTTCATCAAAATAACCAGCTCTTAAAAGATCTTGTTTTCGCTTTTCAAATTCAAGATATAAATCACCTAAACCATCTTGTTTCATTTGACGAATCACAAGTTGAAGACTGCCTCTTTGTTCATAGACATTAATGCTTCCAGAAACTAAAACACGCATACCTTCTTGTACATTGAAGTTTAAGCGGGATACATAACTTGAAAACATCACACAGCTCATTTCGCCACTTTTATCTTTCAAAGAAAAATAATAATGGCCCGATCTGTGCTTTGTCAGGTTGCTGATTTCACCTTGAACCCAGATACCATCTAGATCCATAGTTTGTGTTAAAACATTTTTAATGCGCGCAATAACACTAGAAATACTTACAACCATTTCGTTTTTCATAGCTGGTCAAGAACTCCATTTAATAATTTATAAGAATTGTCATCGCAATATTTTTTAGCTAAAGTGATTGCTTCATTGATTACGACTGCCTTAGGTGTATCGTTTGCCAAAATTTCCTGGAAAGAAATTAAAAGAATGGCTTGTTCTAACATACTTAAACGGTCAAAATCCCAGTCATCACGTAATAATTCATTGATTTTTTGTTCGAAAGCTTCTTTATTTTCGATAGTTCCAATGGTTAAACTATACAAATATCCATCAATGTCATTTGACCCTTTCATTACGTCAAATACACATTTACGAATATCCTTTCCTAATAATAAGTGTTGGTATACACTTTGCATCGCAACTACACGTTGTTCATGTCTATTCATCTACATTTCTCCTTCTTTATATGGTACGCGCGCACTTGGCACTACATCGCTTGCAGGACCTGCATGCACGTCTTGATCATCAAAAAATATATTGGCGCCAAAACAAGCTAATACATCTGCTTTTTTAGCTCCCTGCATAAAGAATACTTCATCTACGACAATATTCCATGCTCTTAAAGTTTTTATCACACGAACACCCGTATCTTTGTTTCGTGCAGTCACAATCGCTGTTCTTAATACATTTAAATCTTTGGTTTCATTTTGAAGCCAAGATAAACTTTTTAATAAGGAAGCCATCGGACCTTTTTGTAAGGCGACATCCTGGTTTAGAATCTCATTTTCAGTAAAAGCTTCTAAGCCACGTTCCTGATAGATTTTTTCAGATTCAGCCGAAAATAATACGGCATCCGCATCAAAGGCAATACGAATCTGATTGTCAGGAAAACTATACTTTGTATCTCTGGCATAGATCATACCAGCCGCAAAGCCTGCATGAATCGCATTGGATACATCGTTTTCATTACACGATAAGAATAAATCGACACCAAAAGCTGATAAATAACGACTGATGTCTTCTCCACCACTTAAAACCATTCGACCAATGTCCATATCATAATGTTCAAGTGAGTTGATGATACGTAAAGATGTATCCGCACTGTTTCTTGACATCACTATGACTTCCACAAGTTTTCGATTGGCGAGTTTATTGATGTTTAATAAGTTTTTTACTAACGCAAAACCACTTCCAGGACTTAACACGTCATTTTCGTGTACAATTTGATAGTCACGATATGCGTCTAATCCTTCTTTTTCAAAAACCTCATTTTCTTTTTCTAAGTTAAATAAAGCTCTTGAACTAATACCTACCACAAGATAATTTTCAAAAGATACACTCATAAAATTGAAAAAAAGGAAACCTTTGAAAGATTTCCCTAAAAAATAAATCCAGTAACCTGAATTTCAATCGCTTCAGGTTTAAAGTCTGTCATATAAGAAATACTTTCAAAGATCTTGTTTTGTAGATTTAAACAAACATCACTCACATTTGATTTGTGGTTGACTTTTACAGGAATTGATAAAGTCAATTTATTGCCTTCAACACGAGTGATAATTCCTGCCTTAAATGGTTTTGTTCCTTCGGCAATCTGAACATTTTCATCTTCTTCGATTACGTTCTTTGCGATTGTAGAAAAAACTGTTTTATTTAAAGAAATAACACCATATTCATTGCCTGGTTCTAGCTCGATATATTCTTTCGCCATAATTTCACCTTCACTTCTCTTTTAGTATACCAAAAAAGTCATTTAAACTCAAAAACTTTCGCATCCCAAAGTGATGCTGTTTTATTCACATACTTCTTTTCATGTAAAATCACATTTTTACAAGTCACAATATCACTCTGTAACTGTTTCTTTAAAGCTTCAAAACCATCAAAACGAATCTCATTGCGCGTCTTTTTCAAGAAGAAAAAGCGTACTTGTCGATCATAAATATCTTGATCAAAATCAAAGATATGTGCCTCAATGGAAACCGATTTGTTTTCGAATGTAGGATTGTTTCCCACATTGATCATCGCCCCATAAAATGTATCATCCACATATACAAAGCCTGCATATACCCCACTGGATGGCACAAGATAATCTTTGTTTGCGCCTAGATTTGCGGTTGGAAACTTCAAGAGTGTGCTGCCACGTTTAAAGCCATGTTCAATCACACCTTCAATCGAATACATATAGCCTAAAAGTTCATTCGCTAAATCAATCTTGCCACTTTGGATCAATGGTTCAATGCGACTAGATGAGATCTTTTCATTTTGCGAATTCACACTATCGATTACAGAAACATCGAAGTAGTTTTGCGAAGAAATTGTATCTACATTCCCCGTATTTTTCGAAGCATATTTAAAGTCAAAACCACAAGTAATATGGGCTACATTCATCTTTTTTAACAACATATGAAAGGCATCCACATCTAAAGCTGCAAAATCTTTAGAGAAAGTAATGACATACATCACTTCAATACCCATCCTGCTTGCCAAATGAATACGATCTTCTAATGTTGTGATATGACGACATACACGGTCCGGAAAGAAGATTTTCCAAGGATCTGGATCAAATGTGATCAAACCACTTTTAACCCCAAATTCTTTTGCCTTCACAATACAATTTTCAATTAATGCCTGATGCCCAGTATGTAAACCATCAAAGAAGCCAATACAACAAGAACTCTTTGGCAAATTTTCTTGTACATGTAAATAATCAATTCGAATGACTTCCATTACCATAATCCTCTTTTACTTTTAAATAATCCTTCACGCTCTTTTTCATAGATAGCGACAGGCTCTTCACCATCTAGAATACATACCTCTGGATTCTCACTCTCTAAACGAATGCGTTTTCCTTGATACACATCTTGAATGGGTTGATAGTTGATTTTATCCAAATGATCCAACACATAGATTGATGGATATAAGACTGGTTCTTGTGTTTCAAGATCTTCAAGAGTTTGTGCCTGATCAATGGTAAAGCGCCCCACTTTCGTTCGTCTTAAACTTTTCATACAACCTAGATTGTTTGTGTTAAGAGCAAGATCTCTACAAATACTACGAACATACGTACCACTTGAACAAGCCACTTTAAAGCTATAGTTACCTAGATCTTCCATCGAATAAATTTCAATATCACTATAGACTTTAGGAACTTCTAATCCTTCTCTTTGATAGTCCATTAATTTTTTTCCATTCACTTTTTTATTCGATGTCTTTGGCACCAATTGATGGTTCTTTCCGACAAATTTTTGAAGTTCGTCATTAAAAGAAAAATCCCAATTGATTTCTTTTTCAGCTTCCACCTCACCCCAAATATCATCAGTAGAAGTACTTTTGCCAAATTCAATCTGGCCAATATATTCTTTATCGGTATCACTTAAAAACTGTAATAATTTACAAGACTTTCCACAAAGAACAACCAAAACACCCGTTGCGTTTGGATCCAATGTTCCAGTGTGTCCAAATTTTTTTTGTTTATATTTTTTTCGAAGCCAATTTACAACATCATGGCTTGTCATACCATACGGTTTATCAATAATTAAAATTCCATCCATAATTTCACCTTTTTTATTTTACTTGTTTTTAAGGGGACTTGCAACCATGCACATTTGGTACTAAAATGTCAAGACTTGTATTCTAGTATGAAGTTCGTTATTATAGAAATGCCTAAGGACATTAATTTTTCCTACACTCGAGATAAGGGAAATCGGATGTTGAATTGTTGTGTTGAAGACCCGCTACGCGTGGGGATCCTAATGCTGTTCACAGATTACCCACCTGTACTTAACAGGGAAAGATCTCATGTTCTTGGGCTTTTTAAATAGGTAAAAAGTATGAACGCAAAAGAAGAATTTATTCAAATCTATAAAGAAAATATCCATCGTGAAGGTGCCGATGCCTTTCTAGAATTTCTAGAAGGACCTCACTCTGATTTTTTTACAGCTCCTGCAAGTACACGTTTTCATGGCAATATGGAAGGCGGTCTTTGTGCGCATAGTGTACATGTGTATCATTGTCTAAAGGACTATCTATCAAGACAACGAGTAAAGGACACATATAAAATGAACTACAGCGATGAAACCATCGCATTAGTTGCCCTTTTACATGATGTATGTAAAATTGGTGTCTATAAAAAAGGCACACGAAACAAGAAAATTAATGGTGAGTGGAAACAAGTCGATGTCTTTGAATTTGAAGATGACATTCCTTTTGGGCATGGTGAAAAAAGTGTCTATATGATTCAGCCATTCATGCGTATTAGTCGTGAAGAAGCTTTTGCGATTCGTTATCATATGGGATTTTCTGGAAGCGACCCGGTAAATAATGTGGGTAAAGCTTTTGAAATGTTCCCTTTAGCCTTTGCGCTCAGTACAGCTGATATGGAGGCTACATATTTTCTAGATGAACAAGTCTAAGGACTTGTTTTTTTATTGAAAATTAGTTTTGGATAAGATAACTGATTTATGAATTTGATCACAGAAGCATACATTCCTGTTAGATACAAAATAAAGCAACTACTATTTAATAAGTAATACTTTTTATGAACATTAGCAATGAATTTGCATATAATTTAAATGTGGAGGTGATGCCGTATGTCTACTATTCAAGTAAGAGTTGATGATGATTTAAAATCTAAGGCAGATGCATTATTTAAGGAATTAGGTACAGATACCACTAGCGCAATTCGAATGTTTTTAACTCAGGCGGTTGCTTATGATGGAATTCCTTTTGAAATAAAAAAGCTCAATAAAACAAAAGAGATGAAAATTATGACAGAAGATGAATTTTTGGATAGACTTGCCTCTTCTAGAGTTCAATCTAGAGAAGGAAAAGTAATAGATGCAGATATAGCAATAGATAGCATTAGAAATAAATATGGACTATAAAGTAATATTTACTGAAAATGCAAAGGAAGATATGGATTCTATTGTAGAATGCCTACTTTTTCACTTGCGTAATAAACAAGCAGCCTGTCATTTTATCGATTCTGTTGAAAATGGAAAATTCGTATTAAGTAATTCTGCTGAATCATTTCAACTATGTTTGAATCCTAGACTTCAAAGCTTGGGGTATCGAAGATTAAATTTAGATAAAACTAAATATTTCTTGTTGTACCCAGTTTTTGTGGATGGTATTTATCATCAATTCCAAGATTACGAAAATAAAATTAAATAATTTTTTACTAGACGAGTTACACTCGTCTTTTCAATTCTACAAATGAATGGTCATTGATTGCTTATTTAACGTTCTTCAATCTTTTAAAGTATGATACATGCAAAAATGTACCAATTCAAATGCAAAAAAAATTGTTACAATTAATAAACGTGCATCTAAAATCAAATTTAATCTCTTTATCGAAAAAAAGACAGGAAAAATTCCTGTCTTACTTAGTTTCAATACCTAATTCTTTTAATTGTGCTGGATCTACTGGACTTGGTGCTTGTGCCATTAGATCGGATGCACTAGCTGTTTTAGGGAATGCCACTACATCACGGATATTGTCAGTACCAGCTAGAATCATAGTTAAACGTTCTAGACCAATACCTACACCTCCATGAGGTGGAGTTCCATATTGGAATGCATCCATAAACCAGCTGAATTTTTCATGTGCTTCTTCTAAAGTCATGCCAATAGCTTCAAATACTTTTTCTTGAAGTTTTTGATCATGAATACGAATCGATCCAGATAATAATTCATATCCATTTAATACTAAGTCATAGGCTCTAGAATAACAATTTGCTGGATCACTCATCAATTTATCAACATCTTCTAAGTTCGGTGAAGTAAATGGGTGGTGAGCAGCTACATAACGATTTTCGTTTTCATCATATTCAAACATTGGGAAATCTGTAACCCATAAGAATTCATAGGCATCTTTGTTGATTAAATCTAAATCATGACCTAATTTCACACGCAATGCACCAAGTGATGTTTGAGCCACTTTCTTTTTATCCGCTACAAAGAATACAATATCATTTTCTTCCATGTTCAACATAGTGCGTAATGCTTCTTTTTCAGCATCAGACAATACTTTTGTAACACTACCCGCAAAGCCTTCGGCTGTTAATTTTAAATTCGCAAGTGCTTTTGCACCATAAACCTTTACATAATCTTGTAGTTTATCCAATTGTTTTCTTGAGAACTTATCCGCACCATTCTTAACATTCATAGCTTGGATAATACCACCTTCATTTAAGCAGTTTTCAAATACTTTGAATTCCGTATTTGCGAATACTTCACTAACATTGTATAAAGGCATATCAAAACGTAAGTCTGGTTTATCAGAACCATATTTTTCCATACAAGTATCATATGGAATACGCTTAAATTCAGGTAGATCAATTCCCTTAATATCTTTAAAGATTTCTTTCATTAAACCTTCTGTCATTGACCAAATGTCTTCTTCATCCACAAAACTCATTTCAATATCGATCTGTGAGAATTCTGGCTGACGATCAGCTCTTAAATCTTCATCTCTAAAACAACGAGCAATCTGGAAATAACGATCCATTCCACCGACCATCAATAGCTGTTTGTATAGCTGAGGTGATTGTGGAAGTGCATAGAATTCGCCTTTACTAATACGACTAGGCACTAAATAGTCACGTGCACCTTCTGGAGTCGAACGACATAAAATAGGTGTTTCAACTTCTGTAAAACCATATTTAGCTAAGTAGTTACGAACTAATAAAGTAATACGGTTTCTTAAGATTAGGTTCTTTTGAAGAACCGGTCTTCTTAAATCCAAATAACGATATTTTAAACGCGTATCCTCTAAAGCATCGGTTTCATCCGCAATGATCATTGGTGTAGTAATAGCTGTATTGACAATTTTTACTTTACTAACTACAACTTCAATTTCACCTGTTTCAAGCTTAGGGTTTTTGTCTTTTCTTTCTACAACTGTACCCTTTACTTGAAGTACATATTCATTACGTACATCACTGATTTGTGCTGCAATATCTTCATTGAAAACCAACTGTGTAATACCATAGCGATCTCTTAAATCGATGAAGACCAAAGCTCCAAAGTTTCTACGTTTACTGACCCATCCACACAATGTGACTTCTTCATTCACATTGGCTAGACGTAATTCTCCATTGTTATGTGTTCTATACATTTCTATTCTCCTTCATGCTCGTGATGATGATGACTTTCTTCTTCTAATAAAGAGTCAACATAAGGAATCAATTCATCAACACTAATAGCTTCTTGTTCTTTGTGTGCAATATTTTTAACTGTGACTTTCTTTTCTTCCAATTCCGATTTACCAATCAAAATCGCAAGTTTAGCCTTTGAACGATCCACAGCCTTAAATTGTGCCTTAAAGCTTCTTTCCATCATATCCATATCACAACGATATCCATACGCTCTAAGTTCAGTCAACACTTCAAACGCATAGGTTCTAGCTTCTTGATCAAGACACATTACATACGCATCTAAAGCCGGTTTTTGTTCTAATTCAATACCTTCAGCTTCTAAGGCAATCAATAATCGCTCCATACCTAGAGCCCATCCAATACCGCTCATGCCTTCTGGTCCACCAAAGTATGAAATCAATCCATCATAACGTCCACCAGCTAAAACAGTTGATTGTGCACCCATTTCTTTATTCATAGATACAATTTCAAATACTGTGTGCGTATAGTAATCCAAACCACGAACTAATTTATCATCGACTTCGTAAGGAATTTCTAGTTTATCTAATAATTCACATACTGTATTGAAATATTCTTGACTTGCTTCATTCAAGTAGTCTGACATCTTAGGTGCATTCTTCATACATTCATGATCATGATCGACTTTACAATCTAAAATACGCAATGGATTTTGTTCATAACGACGCTTACAGTCACCACACAATTCATCCACATATGGCGCAAAATATTCTTTTAATGCACTACGATAGTTTGCACGAGACTCATCATCACCTAATGTATTTAGGCAAACTTTAATGTCATTTAAACCTAGTGATTTTAAAATTGAAAATGCAAGTACGATCGTTTCTACATCGACATAAGGACTTTTAACACCTAAAGCCTCTACTCCAAACTGGTTAAAGATACGCATTCTACCTTTTTGAGGACGTTCATGTCTTGACATAGGTCCCATATAGTAGAATTTTGCGGGTAGATCTGGATTTGCGAACATTTTATTTTCCACGAAACTACGAACAACACCTGCAGTTCCTTCAGGACGAAGTGTTAATGATGTTTTTGAGTTTTCAAGTTTAAAAGTATACATCTCTTTGTTTACCATATCACTTGAATCATTTTCTCTTTTAAAGACTTCTGTATGTTCAAAAATTGGTGTACGAATTTCATCGTAGTTATACATGTAACAGAAACTTCTTAATGTTTGTTCAAGAGCTTGCCATTTGTAAGATTCTTCTCCAAATACATCCTGACAACCTCTAGGAATTTGATATGCCATGCGTTTTCCTCCTTTAAATAAACAAAAAAACGCCCTGATATAAGGACGTTTTAAACGCGGTACCACCTTATTTTATACGTAAAGTATACACCTCAAGTCTTAACGCGACCAACGGTTGGTTTTTGTCCAACTCCTCCAAAGTGTCCCAATAAGTATTCTACGAAAATTTTCACCAGCCATTTTCTCTCTACAGTATATCCTTATCTTCTTCTTTTTCTTAGGATTAATTATTCAGCTTCATCTAGATTTGAAACATTGTGATATACATTTTGTACATCATCCACTTCATCTAGTAAAGTAACTAAACGTTTGAATAAAGTTAAATCTTCACCATGAAGTTCAACTTCTTCATTTGGGATCATCTTATCTTCTAAGACTTCAAATTTAACATCAGGAATCAATTTTTCAACAACAACTTTTGCGTCATCCAATTGTGTTGGATCTACCGTAATTGTCATGTATCCTTCTTCGATTTCAATGTCATTTAATTCGATTTCTGCTTCTAATAATGCATCCATCATAGCTTCTTCATTATCATATTGAATTACGATTACACCTAAGTGTTCATATCCAAATGATACAGATCCACCAACGCCTAATTTAGCGTGTGATTTATTGAAACAAGCTCTTAAGTTTGCGATAGTACGGTTTGCGTTATCTGTTAAACAATCAATGATGATTGTAGATCCTGCACCCTGTCCAAATCCTTCATAACGAGCACTTGAATAACTTTCATCTGCACTACTTTTCGCTTTTTCGATAGCACGCTTGATTACGTCTGCAGGCACGTTGTTTGCCTTCGCACGATCAATCGCCTTCTTTAAAGTTTGGTTCATATCTGGATTAGGGTCACCGTTCTTTGCAGCAACTAAAATCTCTTTAGAATATCTTGAATAAATTTTTGCCTTCGCATTGGCTGTCTTCTGCATTGCTGCAGCACGAACCTCAAAATGTCTTCCCATAGATTTATCACCTTTCAATTTATTTTTTACAGTTAAATATTATAACAGTCAAAGTCAAATTATTCAACCTTGGCATAACGTTCAATAATTTTTTGAACCAATGGATTTCGAACTACATCACTATTTTCCAAATGAATGATTGAAATACCATCAATATGATCCAAGATTGTACAAGCCTGCATCAAACCTGAATCCTTTTTCTTGATCAAATCGATCTGCGTAACATCTCCCGTTACAACCATCTTACAATTTTTACCCATACGCGTTAAAAACATCTTCATCTGTGCACACGTCGCATTCTGTGCTTCATCCAAGATCACAATGGCATCATTTAAAGTACGTCCACGCATAAACGCTAAAGGTGCAATTTCAATGACTTGTTTCTCCACGTATTTTTCAACCGTTTCTAAGCCAAGCATCTCATTTAATGCATCATATAAAGGTCTTAAATATGGATCTACCTTTTCCTTCATATCCCCCGGTAAAAAGCCAAGGGATTCTCCGGCCTCAACCGCTGGACGCGTAAGAATGATTTTTTCGACTCGTTCACTCTTTAACATACTCACCGCATAAGCAACCGCAAGATACGTTTTACCAGTACCCGCAACACCTGTCGCAAAGACAATTTCATTATGACGCATCGCATCACATAAAATGGCTTGTCCAATTGTTTTTGGATAAATCATTTTACCTGTTTTTGTCTTACATACAGCCTGTAGCTGATGAGCTTTAAAATCCTTTAAACGATTTTTAAAAGCCAATGAACAAATATAGCTTACATCTTGTGAATTTAAACGATGCTGCGTATCAATAATTGAAAAACAAGCCGCAATGACTTCTTCAACTTTATGTGTATCTAAAGTCTCGTTTACTTCCACTTTGATTTTCTGGTCACGAATCATACATACAGATTTAAAGCATTTACTCAACATATCCAAGTTGGAATCTTGAAAACCTGCAAAAATCTGAATCTCTTCAAATGTTCTGTCGGAACAATCAAATTCAAAAAAAGACACAAATCTCCTCCTCAAGAAAAAAATCTGCATTTAAAAATGCAGATTATTTACCTCTACGTGCTTTACGTGCAGCTTCAGATTTTAACTTTCTGCGTACACCTGGTTTTACGTAAAATTCTCTTTTGCGCGCCTCAGCAAGGGTGCCATTACGAGAAACCTGACGTTTAAATCTTCTTAAAGCGTCATCAAGTCCTTCGTTTTCTTTAAGAACTACTTTTGGCATATTCACAAACCTCCCTTCCCAAGATTAGCAAAAACATTATATCAAAGATTTCATATAATGCAAGTACAATTTAATTTTTTAAGCTAAACTCGCCTTAATACACTCCTTAGCCGCTACATTATCACCAATCCAAGGAGCTCTTCCATTTTCACGATAGATAAAGCTTTCATCACCCTTACCAAGAAGCAATACTGTATCTCCTTCTTGAGCCGAACTAATTGCCTGGTGAATGGCTTCATAACGATCTTGCACAAATACATGCGGTGTATTTTGAATACCCGACTTGATCTGTTCCGCAATTTCTTTTGGATCTTCATCACGAGGATCATCTTCCGTCACAATAATATAGTCACAATACTTATCGGCAAGTTCACCAAAGACTTTACGCTTATGTACATCACGCTTACCAGCCGATCCAAATACCGCAATCAAACGATGTCCTGGCATAGTGACACTACGTCCAAACTGCATCATTTTTTCCATACCATCTGGAGTATGCGCAAAATCTACGATCACATTGTATGGCTGACCACAATCAATACGTTCCATACGACCTTCAACTTGGGCAATATGCAAACATTTTTCAATAATCTTATCTAAATCATAACCCGTTTCATTTAATGCCGCAATGACAGCTAATAAGTTATATACATTAAAGTTACCCACTAAATTTGTCTTCACTGGATACATATGACCTGAATACACTAAGTCAAATTGTGTTCCTTGTGAACTCATCTTAATATTAATGGCACGATAATCCGCTTCACTATTAACCGCATAAGAAACAACACGTGCTTTTGAACAATCCTTTAAAGCATCATATTTTTCATCATCCTTATTGATCACAGATACGCCATCTTCTTTGACTAAGTTTTTAAACAACAAAGACTTCGCTTCAAAATAATTTTCCATTGTGCCATGAAAATCTAAATGATCATATGTAAGATTTGTGAAGATTGCACAATCAAAAGAAATACCATCCACACGATGTTGTGCCAAACCATGACTGGATACTTCTAAAGCACAAGCCTTCATACCACAACGAACCATATCTGCCATTTTAGACTGCAAGAACAAGGCATCTGGCGTTGTTAGATTGGGTTGCAATTCAATATCTCCATACTTGATCGCAATCGTACCAATATAGCCACATGGCGTTTTATCATTGATAATATCACGAATAATATTTGTGATGGTTGATTTTCCATTTGTACCCGTTACACCATACATCTTCATTTTATCGCTTGGACGCGCATAGAAAATACGAGCCACTTTATTCATCGCATCATTGACATCTTCTACACGAATATATACAGCACCTGGTGCCATATTCAATAATTCTTTGGAATGTACAATACATACAGCTCCATTCTGAATGGCTGAATCAATAAAATCGTGGCCATCATTTGTAAGTCCTGGTAAACAGAAATAAATATTTCCCGGACGAACGGTTCTAGAATCAAAACTTAAGCCTGTAATATTGACTGTCGGTGCATTTTTAAATAGTTTGCTTAATCGCATACAACATCCTTCTTTCCATAGTACGTACCATCTTCAATATGATCCCATTCGATAGTGATTCTACCACTTAATGGTGTATCACTCAATATCTTACAAGGATGATATTGGTTTGTATAACCCGTATAATAGCCATCTTGTTTTCTTTCAATCAAGACTTGTACAGGATTAAAACGCTTCATATCTTTTTCCCTGCATGCATTTGAAAGCTCAAGTAAACGAGCCACTCTAGCTTTGGCTATCTTACCATTGATTTCACCCTTTAAAGTACTTGCCTTTGTACCATTACGCTTACTATAAGGGAAAACATGGAAGAAACTTAATTCTAGATCCGCTAAATTTTTATATGTCGTTTCAAATTCTTCATCACTTTCCTGCACAAAGCCCGCAATCACATCGGTTGAAATTGAAATATCTGGAATGCAAGAACGAATATAGTTGATTTTTTCTTTAAATTCCTCAATTGTATATGGACGATTCATACGTTTTAATGTTTCATTACATGCCGATTGCACCGGAATATGTAAATGATGACACATACGAGGATTTTCTTTCATTAACGCAATCAATGCATCGCTGACTTCCGTAATTTCAATACTTGAAATACGATAATATACAGAGTCTGGCGTATTTTCTAATAAAGCTTTCATTAACTTAGCTAAATCATATTCTCCATCATTATAACGACCGGTATGAATACCTGTTAATACAATTTCTGTATGTCCTTTATCGCATAAATCTTTGGCAATCTGAATGACTTGTTCATGATTTAAACTACGCTCTCTTCCACGCGCAAAAGGAATCGCACAATAAGAACAGAATTGATTACAGCCATCTTGTACTTTTAGAAAAGCTCGATGCATCGATTCAAAACAATGTACGGGCATAGCTTCAAAATCTTTAAATTGTGTCACCTCATTGACCACATCAATTTTTTCATGTTCTTTTAATGCCTTTTGAATTAAATTCACCAATTCATTTTTTTGTTTAGCACCAATCACTAGATCGGCATCCAAAGCTTTTCTTTCATCTTCACTTGCGAACTGCACAAAACATCCCACCACAACACATAAGGCATTGGGATTCATTCTTTTCGCATAATGAATCTTTTGACGTGATTTACTTGCGGCTGTGTTAGTTACAGTACAAGTATTGATGATACAAATATCACACGCTTGATCTGGCGATACTTGTTCATATCCTAATTCTTCTAATTGACCTGCATAGTATTGTGATTCATACGCATTTACTTTACAGCCAAGTGTAATAATTGAAAATTTCATTTATCCCTTATCCTTCCACATGATTTTGGTATTCAATCGCTGCCAATACATAACAAGCTGCTGTTTCTGCACGCAAGATATTTTTACCTAGAGAACAATTGTTAAAACCAAAATCATTTAATATTTGAATTTCACTCTCTTCAAATCCACCCTCAGGCCCAATACATACAGTAATGGACTGTGGATCATCTTTTAAATAATGGGCCATATGTTTTGAAGGATCACTCTCCTTTTCATAAGCCACTAAATTACATTCACTCTTATAATTAGATAGTTCCTTTAACGAAATCACCGGCTCTAGTTCTACAAGCGTATTGCGATTGCACTGTTTTGTAGCCGCAAGTAAGATTTCATTCCAACGAACGAGTTTTTTCTCAGCCTTTTTTTCATCCAGCTTTACCACTGTATTTTTCGATACAAAAGGAACAATTTTACTCACACCAAGTTCACATGCCTTTTGAAGCATCCATTCAAACTTATCTTGTTTGATCAAAGCACAACATAAGGTGATGGATTGACTTTCTTCAAATACATCTACAATGGAATCAATCACAAGATTTGGTTTGTTTTCAACATGACCAAAGAACACACCTGAATTCTTAGTAATAATACGAATCTTTTCTTTTGGTGTCGTGCGAAGTACATCAAAGATGTGATGGGCTTGTTTGGTATCTAATGAGATCATTTCATGAACTGAAACACTTTGATCTAAATAAACTTGTTTCATTATTTTTGTTCGCCTTCCATACTTAAGCGATTCAATTGTTTGATTTCATACGGTTTTAAACGACGATATTCTCCGGCTCTTAAATCCTTTACGTCTAAGAACGCAAACTTCACTCTGTGCAAACGACGCACTTCATGACCTAATGCCAACATCATGTTTTTGACCTGGTGATTTTTCCCTTCCGAAATCGTTAATTCGAATTGGGTACGATTACGTGTTAAATCCTTTTGAAGCACGAACACTTTAGCTGGCTGATACTTTTCAGTCTTTGTCTTTAATCCTCTTCTTAATTGTTTGATGTCATCCTCACTTAAGATTCCCTGAAGATTGACAACATATGTCTTTTCCAAGTGATAACGAGGATGAATCATGTGGTTACAGAATTCTCCATCATTTGTCAGTAACAAGACACCAGAAGTATCATAATCCAAACGTCCTACAGAGAAGATTCTTTGGTTTTGTGGCATATAATCCAACACCGTTTTTCTTCCCTTGTCATCACTACTTGTGCATAGGCAACCTTTTGGTTTATTCATGATGTAATATACTTTTTCTTCTTTTGAAATCATGTTTCCATTGACTTCAATACTATCCTGGTTCGATACTTTTGTACCTAATACGTCACATACTTTTCCGTTGACTTTGACTTTACCATCTAAAATCAATTCTTCGGCTTTTCTTCTTGAACAAATACCTGCTTGGGCAATTACTTTTTGTAGTCTTTCCATTGTCTATTCTCCTTCAAATAATTCTTCACTATTATTTCTAGTTTGAGGTAGTTCCGGCAATTCTTTTAGATCTTCCAATTGAAAAGCATCCAAGAATTCATCGGTTACACGATATAATAACGGCTTACCGATCGCATCTAAACGATCTTTTGCGTCAATCAAGCCACGAGCCACTAATTTTTTTAACATCATTTCGCAATTCACACCACGAATCTCTTCGATTTCAACACGCGTAATCGGTTGTTTATAGGCAATAATAGCTAAAGTTTCCATGGCAGCCTGTGAAAGGGTTGGCTGTTTATATTCTTCAAATAATTGCTTGCCATAAGGATATACAAATTCTTTTGTGACAAACTTAAAACGATTCGCATATTCTACAAGCTCAATTCCTTTTGAAGAACTCGAGTACTCGTCTTTTAACGCATCCAGCAAGACACGTATATCATCCATTTCTAAATTTTGTAGACCATGCATCATCTGATCCATAGTCAAGCCTTCTTCTCCACTTAAGAATAAAAGACCTTCTAATATCGCTTTCGCATTATCCATTCTACAAATCCTCTCTTGCGACCCAGATCATCTGCGTCTCATCAATGGAATACGTCATCCATTTTTCATGTATTAAATCTAATATCGATAAGAAAGTCACAATCACCATATGTAAGCTTGTACAATCTGCACAAAGATGTGGAAATGAAATAGATCCTTTTAGATGTTTCATTCTTTCTTTGATTTGTACAGCTCTTTCTTCAATCGATAACTCTTTGATTGTGATCTTCGTTTCATACGGTTGTAAAAGCTCCATACGCACAATACAATGGCGCATAGCCTTCATTAAATCATAAGGTGATTGCGTTTCTAAAGTATCACTTTCAACAGGTACTTTCCATTCTTCCACTAAACTTGAAACAGGACGCGAAAAATGCAGTTGCCTTTGTTCGTAATCTTCCTTTAAGGCTAGACTTACTTCTTTATATCTTTGATACTCTAACAATCTTGCGACCAATTGATCACGCTGATCTTCTTCATATTCTTCTTCAACTTCAACGGTTTCTCTAGGCAGAAGTTTCTTTGACTTATATGCGATAAGACTTGCCAGCTCCGACAAATATTCACTAGCCACTTCAAGATGCATATTTTGCATGGCATGAATATAATCAATATATTGTGTGGCCAAAACATTCATGTCTAAGTCAAACAGATCCAATTTATTTTCTTTGATCAAATGCAGCATCAGATCCAAAGGACCTTCAAACTGATCTAACGTTATTAAAAAATCCATACTATCACCCATACTACCCATTATAACAAATTTTAAAAAGCTTTTCATCTCTAACGAGTAATGTTAGAATAATTAGACAGGAGGTATGTCATGCGTAGAGCCATTCTCTTTTTAGTTTTTGCGTTATTTTTGGCAATGGTCATTCAGCCAAATCTAAATAAACAAATTAAAGAAAAATCAAAAATCGATGTTCCCGAACAAACCGATTCAACCATTATTACCAATGATACGGTTGCTAATTCGCGCTGCAAATCGAAAGCTGTCATCTGTATTGATGCAAGTCATGGAGGCAGTGATGCCGGATATACAAGTGATGGGCATACGAGTGAAAAAGATCTAAACTTGATCATTGCCAAGAAAATCGGGGATACCCTTTCAAGTGTAGGATACAATGTTGTTTATACAAGAAGTGATGATTCTTCTTTATCGACGGAAGATCGCATTACTTCAATCAACTCGCAAAAGGCAAAATATTTAATTTCCATTCAAATGAATTCAAGCTCGGATTCTTTATCCAAAGGCTATTCTATTTTTACGCAGCCTAACGATAAAATGATTCAACTTGCCAAAAAACTTGCTCAAACTATGAATTCCATCAACCTATCCCAATTTGAAGGGATTGATTCGGATCATTATGAAAACTTCCCTATTTTGTATGATAGCCAAATTCCTTCCATTCTATTAGAACTTGGATATTTAAGTAATAGTGAAGACTACACCAAATTAACGGATGAAACGTTCCAACAAAAGATTGCGGATGCGATCACTGAAAGCTTTTTAGCTCAAATCAACTAACACTCTTAGGAGTGTTTTTTTGTGCTATAATAAGAAGAAAAAAGAGGTATATTATGGAAGAGAAATTAATATATAAAGGCATTATTTTTGATTTAGTCCAAAAAGATGTCGAAATCAAAAATAAAACCTATAAAAGAGATATCATCCGTCATCCCGGTGGTGTCGGTGTGATTTGTATCGTCGATGGCAAGATCTTACTTGTAAGACAAGAGCGCCCAGCTATCGGTAAAGAAACATTAGAAATTCCAGCAGGTAAACTCGAATATGGTGAAAATCCAATGGAATGTGGTCTTCGTGAATTAAATGAAGAAACAGGTATGGCTTGTGACAAATTAGAACTTCTATTAAGTTTTGTATCTACGCCTGGTTTTTGTGATGAAAGAATCTGGATTTATAAAGCTATCAATCCAAGGTCGGCAGATATAAAGCTTAGTTTAGATGAAGATGAAGAAATTGATACTTTATGGCTGGATTTAGAAACGGCCTTTGAGTATACAAGAAATGGAAAGATTGATGATGGTAAGACTGTGATTGCGATCAGTCAAATGATGGCAGAAAGGAATTAAGATTATGAATTTTGTGGTGATTTCACCAAACTATCCAGAAAGTTACTGGATGTTTTGTAGGGGGTTAAAAGAAAATGGAGCTAAAGTTTTAGCCATTGTAGATACGCCCTACAATCAATTGAAACAAGAATTAAAAGAGTATTGCGATGAGATCTATGTTGTGAAAAGCTTCCATGATTATGATGAAATGGTCAAAGCTTGTGGTTATTTTACATTTAAGTATGGAAAGATTGACTGGATCGAATCCAATAATGAGGCTTGGTTGGATTTGGATGCACATCTTCGTAATGATTTCAATGTGAAAACAGGTTTTTCTCTAGAAAGAATTGAAGAACTTCAATCAAAGTCTCAAATGAAAAAATATTATAAAGAAGCTAACGTACCAGTTGCGGATTATAGAGTACTACATACATTAAAGGATGGCTTGGATTTTGCCGAAGAAGTAGGTTATCCATTAGTCATGAAACCGGATCATGGTGTAGGCGCAAGTATGACTTATAAGATCATGAATGCTGAACAATTAGAATCGGTATATATGCAGACAAAGGATCATGTGATGATTCTAGAACAATATATCGATGGGGATGTCTTTACCTTAGATGGTATATGCGATGAAAATGGGGATATTCGCTATTTAAACAGCTTGGAATACGTTGGCAATTGTATGGATTCTGTGCTTTACCAACAAAGCATTGGGTGCTATACAACATTTGAGATCAGCGATGAATGTCGTGACATTGTACAAAGAACGATCCATGCTTTTAAAATCAAGAATCGCTTCTTCCATTGCGAATTCTTTAGATTAAATCATGATGTACAAGGCTTAGGTGAAAAGGGTCGTATCTTTGGCTTAGAAGTCAACTTCAGACCTCCAGGAGGATTCTGTCCCGATTTAATGAATTATGCCGGAGAATTGGATGTCTATCGTTTATGGGCTGAAGTCATTTTGAAACAAAGTGCTTCTTATTCAAAGTTAAGAAGATATTCGGCTGGTTTTGTCGGAAGAAGAAATTCCATTAAATATCGTTTTACAGTAAAAGAAGTTGAAGAGATGTTTAAAGAAGATATGATTGAAGTCTTATATCTTCCTGAAGCTTTTGCGGCTGCCATGGGTGATGTCGCCATCGTTGCCAAATTTACAAGTCCTGCAAGACGAGATGAATTCTTTAAAACCGCATTAAGAAGGAAGGATCGAGTATGATCGTTGAAAAAGAGCTTTTCATGACAAAGCTTAAAGAAACAAGAAAAATCTTTATTTATCTACCCGATGATTATGAAACAAGTAATAAACAATACCCTGTTTTATATGCCTTTGATGGGCACAATATCTTTTTAGATGCGTATGCCACATATGGTAAAGCGATTCATATTCAAGAGCATATAGAAAAACTAGGTGTCGATATGATCGTAGTCGGACAAGAATGTAGTCATGTTGGAAACAATCGTTTAAAAGAATACGCCCCCTACTCTTTCTATGATCCTGAATATGGTTCTTTTGAAGGTCAAGGTGAAGACACAATGGATTTTTTCGTACATGAATTAAAGCCATATATCGATGAACACTATAGAACTAAGAAGACAAGAAAGAATACATTTATTGGTGGAAGCAGCTGTGGTGGTTTAATGGCTTTATATGCAGCCTATGCCTATTCCAATGTATACTCTAAGGCTATAGTGATTTCTCCTTATGTATTAGAAAGTATGGATGCAATTTTAAGTGATATTGATCAAAGAAACATTCAAAGGAATACTTCCATTTATCTATCTTGGGGTTCAAATGAAACAAGTTTGATGCATGAATTTGTTTGGCAAACGAAGGCTTGTACAGAAATTGGCAATGCCCTATCTAAAAAAGGAGTCAAAGTCTTATACAATGTCATTCCTGAAGGAAGACATTGTGAGGAAGACTGGGAAAAAGAATGTGATACATTCCTTCCTTTCTTGGTACAATGAATCGAAGTGTAGTGATTCAAAAGCTTGAAACAAAAGCTAAACGTAAGATCATCATTAGTGATATTCATGGAAATTTAGATCTATATCAAGCTTTATTAAAAAAAATCAGCTATAAACCGAATGTTGATTGTCTGATTCTTTTAGGGGATTTAGTTGAAAAAGGAAAACGAAATCTAGATACACTGCATTACATTATGCATCAAGTACAAAATGAAGATGTACATTGTATCATGGGAAATTGTGATTTTATTGCGAAAAATGTTCTATACTCCTATCGCTTGGATTTTTTAAAACATGTTCTTGGCTTTCGTAAAGCGAGCTTGATTCATGAAATGGCTAAAAGTTTAAATATCGAAATCAACCAAAATAGTAATATGGCTGATGTTTGTCAAACATTGCGAAAACACTATTTAAAAGAACTCAGTTTCTTAAATGATCTGCCTCATGTTTTAGAGGATGAAGATCATATTTATGTGCATGCGGGTATTGAATCAAATGAAAATTATGGAACGGACTTTAAACAAGTCATGACACACGCCTTCTTTTTAGAAACAAATGAAGTATTTAAAAAGAATGTCGTAGTAGGTCATATGCCTGTAACCGAATATTGTACGCATATTGCCTCTTTTGATCCTATTTATGATGCGAAACATAATATATATAGTATTGATGGTGGTAATATGGTTAAATATGGCGGTCAATTAAATGCCCTTATATTTGAAGATAATACCGTAAAGATGGATCGATGTGATTTTCTTCAAGAAAGAAAAGTGATTCATGATGTTAATTATCATACACAAATTCCCTTCTTTATTACGTTCAATCATGGTAATGTACAAGTGCTAGAACAATCAAATCTTCAATCCAAAGTCTATTGTCCCTACAATCATCGTACATTCTGGGTTGAAAATGAGTTTGTGACCAAAGATATGAAGGCGTATGATTATACAAATTATGAGATTCCATTAAAAAAAGGCGATACCGTCAAAGAGGTATTCGCCTATCAAGACAAAGTTCAAATCAAAAAGAATGGTATACTAGGCTGGACCTATCGTTCAAACCTAGAATGATACTATTCTTTTTTTTCGATAGCTTGTTCTAAATATGTGATCAATGCATGGACTTCATCTTCAGTAGTATGCCAACTTGTCACAAATCGAATGACATAGTGATCATCGCATTTTTCCCAGATTTCAAAATCAATGTTTTCACTTAAGAATTGGTATTGCTCCTTTGATACATTCACAAAAATCTGGTTGGTATCACTCTTCATAAATAAAGCATAGCCAAGTTCTTGTAGTTTTGATTGAATGGTCTGTGCTAAAAGCACCGATTGTTTGGCATATCTAAAGAAAGCATCGTGCTCAAATAAGCCTAAAAATTGAATGCCTAAAAGCCATCCTTTGGCAAGCATTGCCCCATTTTGTTTCATCACAAAACGGAAATATGGTTTTAATTCAGGATTTGAGATAACAACGGCTTCTCCTATTAAAGCACCATTTTTTGTACCACCAATATAGAATACATCACAAATATTGGCTAGATCATTTAAAGTATAATCCACAGTGGATAAGGCTACACCAAGTCTTGCTCCATCCATCATTAAATAGAGTCCTAGTTCATCGCAAACACGGCGAATATTCATCAATTCATCATATGTATAGACGGTTCCATATTCTGTGGCATTTGAAATATAAACCATTTTAGGATAAACCATGTGTTCATACGAAAGCATATGTGTATCAAATACTTTTCGAATATCACTCGAATTGATCTTTCCTGCATAGTTGTTTACCGGAATTACTTTATGCCCTACAGCCTCAATCGCACCGGTTTCATGTGTTGCGATATGTCCTGTATCACAGGCAATAACGGCTTCAAAAGGCTTTAAACAAGATTTGATGATAGTTTGATTGGTAATTGTTCCTCCAACTAAAAAGTGAATATCGACATCATAGTCTGGGATATGTTTTTTAATGGTTTCTTTTGCGCTTTGACAAATTTCATCCAGACCATATCCTGTAAAAGAATGGCCATTTGTGGTGTTCATATAATCCATGATTTCAGGAATACATCCTTGGCCATAATCATTTCTAAAAAATAACATTTTAATCAACTCCCAGAACTATTGTAACACAAAAACAGGTCTAATGACCTGTTTTAGCTTTTTATTCTTCTTTTAATCCCATGATTTCGTCTGTAAATAGACGAGCATCCATAAGTTTTAAATCTTCAGCGATGTATGGTTTGAATTCCATTTGATCTAATACATCTTTTTGTAAATCTACACCTGGAGCGATTTCGATCAATGTTAATTTACCATCAATCAACTTAAATACGGCACGCTCAGTGATATATAAGACTTTTTGACCTGTTTCATTCGCATAATCGGCTGAGAAAGTAACCTGTTCAATGTGGTTTTTGAATTTTTTGATTTGTCCTTCTTGATCAATTGTCAATTTACCATTACCAATTGTTTCTTTTAAACCTTTAGCTGTGAATGTTCCACAATAAACGACAACTGGTGAAGTTTGTGTAATATTGATAAATCCACCACATCCGGCAATTTTTGGTCCGAAACGAGAAACGTTGATGTCACCTTTTGAATCACATTCAGCAAGTCCTAAGAAGGCTTGATCTAATCCACCACCATCATAGAAGTCAAACTGATATGTCTGGTCAATGATAGCGTCTGGGTTTGTACATGCACCAAAGGCAGTTCCATTCATTGGAACTCCACCGATTCCTCCGGCTTCTACAGTCATCTTAAGTCCTGGTAAACCTTCTTCGTTGGCAACATTTGCGATACCTTCTGGCATACCAATTCCTAAGTTAATAACAGCCGATGGATCTAGTTCCATGGCAGCACGACGACAAACAACTTTACGTGCATTTAATGGCATTGGTTCAATTGAATCCACTGGTACACGAATTTCACCACAGAATGATGGGTTGTATGGATCTGAATATGTTTGCCAGTGGTTTTCAGGTTGTGCAACTACAATCGCATCCACATAAATACCTGGAATCTTAACGTCCATTGGTTTTAATGAACCACGTTCTACAATTTTTTCTACCTGTAGAATAACTTTACCACCACTGTTTTTAACAGCTTGGGCAATACTGATTGAATCTAAAGTCGCTGCTTCTTTACACATTGAGCAGTTTCCATCTTCATCTGCATATGTACCACGAATTAAGGCAATATCCAATGGGAATGATTTATAACGTAACCATTCTTCTCCATCCATATTGATCAATTCAACTAAGTCTTCTTTCGTGCGTTCATTCATCTTTGCACCTTCTAGACGTGGGTCAATAAATGTTTTCAAACCAATTTTAGTGATAACGCCTGGACGGTGTCCTGCGATTTCACGGAACATCAAACTGATGGTTCCAAGTGGTAAGTTGTATCCTTCTACTTTATTTTCAAAAACTAATTTTTGGAAAGTAGGAATCAATCCCCAGTGACCACCAATGATTCTTTTTAACAATCCTTCGTGACCCATGTGGTTCAAGCCAAGATCTGGTGTACCATCCCCTACACCGGCAGAGAACATAACTGTTAAATCTCTTGGGTGTCCAGTTTCTAAGAAACTCTTTTCAATGGCAACACTAAGTTCTTGAGGGTGACCCATTCCAATAAATCCACCAACACCAATTTTATCGCCATCTTTGATCATACTGATGGCTTCTTGGGCTGACATTACTTTTGACATTTAAATCATCCTTTCAAATAAATTATTTGTTTTTAAATTCTTTTTCTTTCACTTTGTTTACGAAGCATTCCATACCATAAGTCTGGTCTTCTGTAGCGAAGCAATCTGAGAAATCTTTTACTTCGATAGCGATAGCTGAATCCATATCTGTTTGAAGTCCAGCGTTGATTGCTTTTTTAGCTTGAGCAACAGCAATTGGAGCATTCTTACAGATTCCATTAGCCATCTTTAATGCAGTTGCCATTAATTCTTCTTGAGGAACAACAGCATTTACTAATCCGATAGCCAATGCCTTATCTGCTTTGATGTTACGAGCTGTAAAAATCATTTCTTTAGCAATTCCAGCAGGTACTAAACGAGCTAAACGTTGAGTTCCACCAAATCCTGGAGTGATTCCTAATCCTACTTCTGGTTGTCCAAAAATAGCATTTTCAGCGGCGATACGAATATCACAAGCCATGCTTAATTCGCATCCTCCACCTAATGCGAAACCATTTACGGCAGCGATAACTGGGCAGTGTAAAGTTTCAATTTGACGGAAGATCTTGTTTCCGTAAGCTCCATATTCAGCAGCTTCTTCAACTGTTTTGTCTTTCATTTCAGCAATATCTGCACCAGCAACAAATGATTTACTTCCTGCACCAGTGATAACTACGCAATAAGTATCTTTATCAGCTTCAACTGTGTTTACAGCTTCTTCTAAGTCATTTAATACAGCTGTTGATAATGCGTTTAATGCTTTTTCACGATTAATTGTGATAATTGAAACGTGACCTTGTTTTTCTAATAATACGTTTTCCATGATTTTTCTCCTCTAATATTTAAATAAAAAGTGAAACAACGAGTGTTTCACTTTAGTTATTTCACTAGTTGTAGCTGTAGAATCCTTGTTTAGTTTTTTGACCTAATTTTCCAGCACGAACCATTTTCTTTAATAATGTACATGGACGATATTTTGGATCTCCTGTTTCAGTATATAATACTTCCATTACATCTAAAACGATATCCAATCCAATTAAGTCACCCAAAGCCAATGGTCCCATTGGGTGGTTAGCTCCAAGTTTCATAGCTGTATCGATATCTTCAACACTTGCCAATCCTTCTTGGTAAATGAAGCAAGCTTCATTGATCATTGGAATTAAGATACGGTTAACTACGAATCCAGGTCCTTCAGCAACTTCTACTGGAGTTTTTCCTAATGATTTAGAGCATTCGATGATAGCTTCTTTAGTTTCAACTGGAGTATTTTCACCAGAGATAACTTCGACTAATTTCATACGATCAGCTGGGTTGAAGAAGTGCATACCGATAACGTTGTGTTTGATTCCGTTAGCAATTTCAGTAACACTTAAACTTGAAGTGTTTGTTCCAAAAATGCAGTCTTCTTTACAGATTTCATCTAAAGTCTTGAACAAGTCTTTTTTGATTTCCATTTTTTCAAGAACAGCTTCAACGATTAAATCGCAGTCAGCTAAGTCTTTGTATTCACCAGCAGTTAAGTTAGCTTTGATACCTTCTGCTTTTTCAGCAGTTATTTTTTCACGAGATACTAATTTATCTAATTTAGCACCAATTTTGTTGATACCATTTTGTGCCCATTCGATTTTAATATCACATACAGTTACATTGTATCCAGCTGTAGCAAATGCATTGGCAATACCTTGCCCCATTGTTCCAGCACCAATAACACCTACATTTTTCATTTTAAATATGCTCCTTTTTATTATTCAGCTTTTGCAGCTTTAATTGATTCAACTAATAAAGGTAATACAGTTGCGCAATCTCCAACGAATCCCATGTTAGAAATATTGAAGATTTCTGCTTGAGGGTCACGGTTGATAGAGATGATCAAGTCTGATTTATCCATACCAGCACAGTGTTGTACAGCTCCAGAAATACCGCAAGCGATATATAATGAAGGACGTACAGTCTTACCTGTTTGACCTACCTGACGATCTTTGTCTAAGAATCCATCTTCAACAACAGCACGTGTACAGCAAACTACACCACCTAATTCGTCAGCTACTTTTTGAAGTACATCTAAGCAGTTTTCAGCACCACGACCAGCACCTACTAAGATGTCAGCTTTTGTGATATCTACATCTGCTTTAACTTTTTCGATGACTTTTTCTACGAATACTTGAGGATCTGTTGTTCTCCAAGTTGGTGTAAATTCTTCAACTTCACCAGTACGGCTAGTATCTGTTGGAGCCAATTCGAATACTTTTGGTCTAATTGTAGCCATCTGTGGACGAGTGTCTTTACATACAATTGTACCGAATAAGTTACCACCGAATGTAGGACGAGTTACGTCTAATAATGATTCACCATTTTCTTTAGCATATTCTAAGTCAACTTCGATCTTAGTTGCATCAGCAGTTAGACCTACATTTAAACGAGCAGCTACACGTGGTGCTAAGTCACGTCCTAGAGGAGTGGCACCAGTTAACATTGAATCTGGTTTGTGAGCTAAAACAACTTGTGTTAAAGCATCAGCATAGAATTGAGTTGAATAGTCTTTTAATAAAGCATCATCAACAACGATTACTTTGTCAGCTCCATGACTAATAACTTCTTGAGCTTTTTCTTTTACATTTTCTCCAAGCAATACACCAACTACTTTGTATCCAAATTCAGGGATAGAAGCAACTAGTTTTCTTGCTTCTGAAATAAGTTCATAACTTACTTCTGCAATGTTTCCGTTTTCTTGTTCAACGAAAACGAAGATATCTTTATATTCTTCAAATCGAGCCATTCTACTTCATCCTCCCTACTTTGTAATGATTTGCTTTTCTTTCAAAGTCTTAGCAATCATATCTGCAGTTTCCTGCTCAGACAATGTGAATACTTCTGTTTTATCAGTAACGTCTTTTGTGAAAGTAGTCTTAACGGATGTAGGAGAACCCTTGAATCCAACTGTTTCAGGATCAATTCCTAATTCAGCATTTGTTAAAACTTCGATCTTGTCTTCTTTGCACAAGTCAACGATATTGTCACATTGCATGTAACGAGGTTTGTTCATTCCTGATAATGTTGTGATAACACATGGCAACTTAGCAGTCACGATTTGTTCAACATCTTCTAATGAACGTTTTACTGTGATTGAATCTTCTTTTACTTCTAAGATTTCATCTACGTAAGTAATTTGAGGAATATCCAAACGTTCAGCAGTTTGAGGTCCTACCTGAGCAGTATCACCATCGATAGCTTGACGACCAGCGATAACTAAGTCGAATCCTACTTTTTTCAAAGCAGCAGCTAAAGCGATACTTGTAGCACATGTATCAGATCCACCTAATACACGGTCTGTTAATAAAACACCTTTGTCAGCACCCATAGCAACGCCTTCTTTTAACATTTCAGCAGCTTTAGGTAATCCCATTGTCATTACAACAACTTCAGTGTCAGGGTTTTTGTCTTTTAATTCCAATGCAGCTTCCAAACCAGCTAAATCATCAGGGTTTGTGATTGCAGGAACACCGTCACGAATTAACGCACCAGTTTTTTTATCAACTGTGATTTCAGTTGAATCCGGAACTTGTTTTTCTAAAACAACGATTTTCATTTTCAACACCAATTCCTTTCTTACTTCAACATTGCGCCAGAGATGACCATACGTTGTACTTCTGAAGTACCTTCGTAGATTTCAGTGATCTTAGCATCTCTAAACATTCTTTCTACTGGTAAATCACGAGTATATCCGTATCCACCTAATAATTGGATAGCCTTAGTTGTAACTTCCATAGCAGTTTCAGCAGCAAATAATTTTGCTTCAGCAGCTAATTGAGTATAAGGACGACCTTCTTGTTTAGCAGTAGCTGCAGAGTATACTAACCAACGAGCTGCATCTGTTTTTGTTTGCATATCAGCTAATTGGAATTGAGTGTTTTGGAATTTAGCGATTGGACGACCAAATTGTTTACGTTGTTTTACATAAGCAACGGCTTCGTCGATAGCACCTTGAGCAATTCCTAATGCTTGAGCAGCGATACCAATACGTCCACCATCAAGTGTCTGCATGGCAATCTTGAATCCCATACCTTCTTTTCCTAATAAGTTTTCTTTTGGAATACGTACATTATTGAAAATTAATTCACATGTAGCAGATCCACGAATACCTAATTTCTTTTCGTGAAGACCGAATGTGAATCCTGGAGTTCCTTTTTCAAGAATGAAAGCAGAAATTCCACGAGTTCCCTTTGTTTTGTCTGTCATGGCAAAAATTACATATACATCAGCTTCTCCAGCATTTGTAATGAAGATTTTTGTACCATTGATAACATATTCGTCACCATCTAATACAGCTGTTGTTTGTTGTCCAGCAGCATCTGTACCGGCATTTGGTTCTGTTAAACCAAAGGCAGCTAATTTCTTACCTGTACATAGATCTGTTAAGAATCTTTGTTTTTGTTCTTCAGTACCAAATTGAGCAATTGGCCAAGTACCTAATGAAGTGTGAGCTGATAAAACTACACCACTTGTTGCACATGTTTTAGACAATTCTTCGATTGCTAAAATGTAGCATAAATAATCTGCGCCAGCTCCTCCATATTCGCGAGAATAAGGAATGCCAAGCATCTTAGCTTGACGCATCACTTCTACAGATTCCTTAGGGAATCTTTCGTTTTCGTCAACATCCGCTGCGTTTTCTTTTACTTCGTTTTGCGCAACTTCTCTGAACAACTTTTGCATCATTAATTGTTGTTCTGTTAAATTGAAATCCATAAATGAAGTTCTCCTTTCCAGTTTTCTTGAACTATTCGAATTAGGACATCGATAGCATGAGAAAGTATGTTAAACTTTTCACACAGTCATATTCTACATACTTTTTTGAGCGTCGTCAATGATTTTGTTAATATTTTAACAAATTGTTTCAAATACCCTATCTTATTAATATATATTAAGTATTTTTAACATGTGAAATTATAAACAAGTGGTTGACATCCCCTATTTTAAGGACTAGACTAAGCATGTAAAGTGAATCTCGATTCAGAGTAGAAAGTAGGTATACAAATGAGAAAAGCTTATATTGTTGCTGCGAAACGTAGTGCAATTGGTACTTTTTTGGGAAGTCTAACAGATGTGGATTTAGCAACTGTTGGAGCTACAGTTTTAAAGGAAACTATTAAACAAGCAAACATTGATCCAGCAAACTTGGACGAAGTTATTATCGGTAACGTAATCGCTGCCGGTTTAGGACAAAACATTGCTCGTCACGTTGCATTCGATGCAGGTATTCCTGTTGAAGTATGTGCACAATCAATCAATATGTTATGTGGTTCAGGTTTAAAAGCCGTTATGGAAGCTACACTTCGTATTCAAGCTAACTTTGGTGACTTATATGTTGCTGGTGGTGTTGAATCTATGACTCGTGCTCCATTCATGTTGAGCTACAAAAACCGTACAGGAACTAAGATGGGAGACCAAAAATTAGTCGATGCTATGTTACACGATGGTTTAACAGATGCAATGTATGGAATTCACATGGGATGTACTGCTGACAACATCGCTAAAAAATACAACATTTCTCGTGAAGCACAAGATGAATTCGCATTTGCTTCTCAAGAAAAAGCTTTAGCTGCTATTGCTGCAGGTAAATTCAAAGATGAAATCGTTCCTATTACTTATAAAACTCGTAAAGGTGAAGTTGTATTTGATACAGATGAACACCCTCGTAAGACAAGCTTAGAAAAATTAGCTAAATTACGTCCAGCATTCAATGCTGACGGAACTGTTACTGCAGGTAATGCTTCTGGTATCAATGATGGTGCATCATTTACTATCGTTGCCAGCGAAGATGCTGTTAAAAAATATAACTTAACACCAATCGCTGAAGTTATCGGATTTGGACAAGGTGGAGTTGATCCACGAGTTATGGGACTTGGTCCAACACCAGCTATTTTAAACGCATTAAAATATGCAGATCTAAAAATCGAAGATCTTGACTTAGTTGAATTGAACGAAGCATTTGCTGCTCAATCATTAGGTGTTATCCACGAATTAGAAGAAGCTACAGGTATGGATCGTGAAGCCTTCTTAGCTAAGACAAACGTAAATGGTGGAGCTATTGCTTTAGGTCACCCAGTTGGTGCGAGTGGAAACCGTATCTTAGTTTCATTGTTATATGAAATGCAAAAACGTAAATCAAAAATTGGTCTTGCTTCCCTATGTATTGGTGGAGGACAAGGTGCCGCTGTTATCGTAAAAATGTGCGATTAATCAATAAGGAGACGTGTTCTCCTTATTTCTTTAGATTCACTTGTGAATTTTTTAATTTGTGATTGATTTTCATCATTCACTATGTTAAAGTTTAAAAGGTAAATGACTTATAGTCTTACATGGAGGAATATTAATATGACAAAAAAAGTAGTTTTAGCAGGTGCATGTCGTACTGCTATTGGTAAAATGGGTGGAGCTTTAAGTAACACTCCAGCTGCTGATTTAGGTGCTATCGTTATTAAAGAAGCATTGAACCGTGCAGGTGTAAAACCTGAACAAGTTGACGAAGTATTAATGGGATGCGTTATCCAAGCTGCTCAAGGACAAAACGTGGCTCGTCAAGCTAGTATCAAAGCTGGTCTACCAATTGAAGTTCCTGCCGTAACATTAAATGTTGTTTGTGGATCTGGTTTAAACTGTGTTAACCAAGCTGCTGCAATGATTAAAGCTGGTCAAGCTGACATCGTTGTTGCGGGTGGTATGGAAAACATGTCAATGGCACCATATGCTATGACAAAAGCTCGTTTCGGTTACCGTATGAACAATGCTACTATCATCGATACAATGGTAAATGATGCATTAACAGATGCATTCAACCACTACCACATGATGATCACTGCAGAAAACATCTGTGATCGTTGGCACTTAACTCGTGAAGAATTAGATGAATTCTCAGCTAACTCTCAACAAAAAGCAGAAAAAGCTATGGCTGAACACAAATTCGATGATGAAATCGTACCAGTTCCAGTTAAAGTTAAAAAAGAAATCGTTGAATTCAAAGTAGATGAAGGACCTCGTCCAGGAACAACTGTTGAAACATTGGCAAAATTACGTTGCTGCTCTGGTAAAGAAGGCGGAATGGTAACTGCTGGTAATGCTTCAGGAATCAATGATGGTGCTGCTGCAATCGTTGTTATGAGCGAAGAAAAAGCTAAAGAATTAGGTGTTACACCAATGGCTACTTGGGTACAAGGTGCATTAGCTGGTGTTGAACCAGAAGTTATGGGTATCGGACCAGTTGCTGCTACTCGTAAAGTAATGGAAAGAACAGGATTAACAGTCGACGATATGGACTTAATCGAAGCTAACGAAGCATTCGCTGCACAATCTGTAGCTGTTGCTAAAGAATTAGGATTCGATATGAGCAAAGTTAACGTTAACGGTGGAGCCGTTGCATTAGGTCACCCAGTTGGAGCTAGTGGATGCCGTATTTTAGTTACATTACTACACGAAATGCAAAAACGTGATGCTAAGAAAGGTTTAGCTACACTTTGCATCGGTGGTGGTATGGGTTGTGCTACTATCGTAGAACGTGACTAATTTAAATCAATAATAACTAACTACTTCTAAAAAGAGATTCAGCTAATATACTGATTCTCTTTTTTGTAATAATCTATAAAAGGAGTACCATGAAACAGAATCTACATCAAATATTATATGTGATTGCCGGGATATTATTTATCATTACCTACCTGTTGTCAAAGAACATTACCTACATACTCTTAGGCGTTTGTTGCTTTATTCTATCTATACAAAACAAAAGAGAAGACCGTTAAAGTCTTCTCTATTTTTCAATTTCCTTTAAGATGTTTTCGATCTTATTTCCCTGTTCAAGACTTGTATCTTGAATAAATATCAATTCTGGCATCTTACGAATCTTAATTTTTTTTGCAACTTGAGAACGAATGAAACCCTTTGATTGATTTAAAACACGCATACCCGCATCATTACGACCTTGTTTTCCAAGGAATGTAACATAGACTTTGGCTTGTGATAAATCATTTGTACATTGTACATCCGTTACCGTGCAAAAACCTAAGTTCGGATTTTTCAATTCAAATTGAAGAATACGTGAAATCTCTCTTTGAATTGTCATTTCCATACGTTCTGTTTTTAATGACATACTATTCTTCCACTTCCTGATCTTCGAAGCCTTCTATAATATCTCCTACTTTAATATCGTTAAAGTTTTCGATTGTCATACCACATTCGTAACCATTTATAACTTCCTTAACATCATTTTCAAAACGACGTAATGATCCAAGTTTACCGGTATAAACAACAATACCTTCACGGATCAAACGAACTTTACAATCACGCTTCATCTTACCATCCGTAACCATACATCCGGCAATTGTACCAATCTTACTTACCTTATAGATTTGACGAACATCCGCCTGACCAATCACAACTTCTTCATATACTGGTGCAAGCATACCCTTCATAGCTGCTTGTAATTCTTCTAAAGCCTTATAGATGATGTTGTGTAAACGGATTTCCACTCCTTCTTCTTCGGCTTTTTTACGAATGGCTGCACTAGGACGAATGTTGAAACCATAAATGATCGCATTCGATGCACTTGCTAGTAAGATATCAGATTCTGTAATTGTACCTACTGTTGAACGAATGACATTGATACGAACATTTCCATCGACTTCTAGTTTTTCCATACTTGCCTTTAAAGCTTCGGCAGAACCCTGAACATCGGCTTTGATCAAGACATTGATTTCTTGAACATCACCCTCATCAATTTTCTTAGCCAAATCTTCCAAAGACATTGCACTTGTTGAATTACGTTCTTTTTCAATTTGTTTATCCAAACGATGACCAGCAATTTCAGCTGCTTTCTTATAGCTATCATAAGACATGAAGACATCACCAGCTCTAGGCACTTCATTTAAACCAATGATTTCAACTGGACAACTTGGTTCTGCATGTTTGATTTCCATACCACGATCGTTTGTCATCTTACGAACACGACCATAAGAAGTACCAACCACAAGACTATCTCCCGTATGTAATGTACCACGTTGTACTAACACTGTCGCAACTGGTCCACGACCCTTATCTAACTTCGCTTCAATAACAGTACCAGAAGCATTTGTATCTGGATTTGCCTTTAATTCTTGCATATCTGCAACTAATAACATCGTTTCCAACAATTCTGGAACACCTGTTCCCTTTTTCGCAGATACTTGAGTAAAGATTGTATCTCCACCCCATTCTTCAGGCATAATTCCTAGTTCACTCATTTCGGACATGATACGATCTGGATTTGCGCCTGGCTTATCAATTTTATTAACGGCAACTACAATTGGAACACCTGCAGCTTTGGCATGGTCTACCGCTTCTTTTGTCTGAGGCATTACACCATCATCGGCCGCAACAACGATAATTACGATATCCGTTACTTCCGCACCACGAGCACGCATTGCAGTAAAGGCTTCGTGACCTGGTGTATCTAAGAATGTTACTTTTCTTCCCTTTAAGGATACCTGGTACGCACCAATGTGCTGTGTAATACCACCAAATTCACCTTCTGTAACATTCGCTTTACGAATTGTATCCAACAATGTTGTTTTACCATGGTCAACGTGACCCATGATTGTGACAACTGGAGGACGAGGTACTAATTTAGATTCGTCTTCTTCTACATTTTGAAGTTGTTCTTCAATATCATCTTCGTCAACAACAACTTCTTTATGTACTTCTACATTGAAGTTCATACAGATCAATTCAATATCCTCATCTGATAATACAGTATTGATTGTTGACATATTTCCCATCATAAATAAGAATTTAATGATTTCAGAACTATTTTTGTGAAGCAATTGTGCTAACTGACCTACAGTAATCGCATCACTATATGTGATTTCCTTTACAGCTTCTTCCTTTTTAGGTGCATTAGACTGATACGAACTCTTATGCCCTTTTCGATTTGGTTTCTTTTTGTTTTTATTGTTGTTGTTATAAGCCATCGAATCACCTAACCTTTCATCTTTTCGATAATCGCTTTGGCAAAGCCACTATCTACAATCGCAATAGCACTCATCTTTTTATAAGAAACATCATCTAATACAGATGGTTCTACCACTATATACGGCACATTGTAATATGTGCATTTATCCTGAATCTTCTTCATACGGTTTTGTCCGCATAAAGAAGATACAAGTACAAGTTTTGCTTGAGATTTTTGAATACTAACAAGTAAAGAATCACCCTTTGCTACTTTACCAGCACGATATGCTAGCTGTATCAAATTCGTAACTTTATTCATTGGTAATGATTGCTTCTAATTCCTGATATACTTCATCGGGAATTTCAGTTTCTAAAGCCCTTTGTAAAGCCTTATTCTTTTTGGCAAGAGCTAACGTTTCTAAGCTTTTAGAAATATAAGCCCCATGCCCATTCTTTTTACCTGTTAAATCGATCTCAATTGTTTGTTCAGGTGTACGTACCACACGAATCAAATCCTTTTTAGGGAAACGCTCTTGCGTTACGACACATTTTCGCATTGGAATCTTACGCATGAAACCAACTCCTAGTCATCATAATATTCATCATATTCTTCGTAGTCAACATCATCGTCCCAGGCATTTTCATCTTCATATTCCTGTTCTTCGATTTCAGCCAACTCTTCATCCGAATAGATTGGTTTCATATCTTCATAGTTAAATTTCTTAACTTCAACTGGTTTCTTTTCTTCTTCAACCTTTTCTTTTTTAGGTTTAGAAACTTGAGGCTCTTCTTGTTTATTGGAAGCATCCGCCATAGATTCAAACTTAGAAGTATATTCCTTTACATCAGCAGCTGTCTTTTCTTTACGATTTTGTTTCGCAATACGAGCCAATTCTTCCATTTCATCGACTTCTTTTTCTTCAACCACATTCTCTTTTTCAAATAAAGTATCTTGGGCATGTTCTTCAACTGCATCCACTTCTTCATCTTCATATGTGAAATCAGCTACATCGATGTTTTCAATATCGGCTTCATTTGATTTTAATTCATCAATCTTCTGTTGTTGTTTATAAGCACGTTCTTTAGCTTTCTTTTCTTCATATTCTTCTTGCATTTTTGCACTTATAGCCATGTAATCAATACCCAATTCCTGCATTTCGCTTTCCGATTTGATATCAATCTTGTGGTTTGTTAATTTAACAGCCAAACGCGCATTTTTACCACGCTTACCAATTGCTAGTGATAATTGGTTATCTGGAACAACAACGATCAATCCATCTTTTACATTTTCATTTGGAATCACCGCAACACCAACACTTGGACTTAATGCGTTCGCGATCAATTCACTGATATTGTCAGACCATTCGAAGATATCGATTTTTTCACCATTCAATTCTTCAATGATTGTTTGTACACGACTTCCACGAGGACCAATACATGCTCCAATTGGGTCGATGTTTTCATTGTGTGAATAAACCGCAATCTTACATCTTTCACCTGGATCTCTGGCAATCGCTTTGATTTCAATGATTCCATTGTAGATTTCTGGAACTTCACGTTCAAATAAACGACGAACAAATACTGGAGTTGCACGAGATACTAAAACTTGAGCACCCTTTGTTTCTTTGTTGACTTCAGTAATCACAACTAAGATGTTGTCGCCTTCTTTATAATGTTCTGTTGGAATCTGAGCTGATTTTTTCATCATCGCAAATGTTTTACCAATATTTACGATCACAAATTTTTCTTCAACTGTTTCAATTGTTCCTAGAACCATTTCATCAACTTTATCGCAATATTCTTCGTAAACCAAGGCTTTTTCAGCTTCACGAATCTTTTGTTTCATCACGTTTTTGGCAAGTACAACAGCCGCACGATCAAAATCTGTGAAATCCACTTCTTCACCAACCATATCACCTAATTGAATGTTTGGATTTTCTTTTTGAGCTTCTTCCAATTCGATTTCTAATTCATCATCTTCAACTTCTTCAACAACCATACGCTCATGGTAAATGTGAATTGTTCCATCTACAATGTCTACACGAACATACGCATCTGGAATTTCGATGTGTTTGCGGTAAGCCTTTGTCAAAGCTTCTTTTAAAGCATCTTCAACAATTTCCTTTGTTAATTGACGATCTGTTTCAATGCCCTGTAGAGCTTTTGCTAAATCTGCAACTTTAATTTTTGGTTTCATCTTTTTTCTCCTATACCTTTACAGCCGTCATAATCAGCTGAATGTTACTCTTTTCAATAGTGATCTTCTTTGTTCTTGTCTTATCACGATATGAAATCGTTACATCATTTTCTGTCGCTTCAACAAGATCACCAATGACTTGATCTAAACCTTGTTTTGGATCCTTCATTTTGACAAATACATATTTGCCAACGGCTCTTTGAATTTCTTCATCCGTACGAAGCTCTCTTTCCGCTCCTGGCGAACAAACTTCAAGCATGTATTCTTTGGCATACCAGTCTTTTTCATCGAGCATTGTACCAATCGCATCTGAGCATGATGCACAAGTATCCAAATCCATTGTACCGTCTTCTTTTTCAACCGAAACTCTTAATAATGGTGTACCCTGATTTGTAATCCATTCTAATTCATACAAATGGCATCCATTGTCCTTAAGAACTTCTTCAATCCATTCTTTAAGATTGTCCATACATTTCTCCTTAGTGCAAAATATAAGGAGTGGTACGACCCACTCCTTGAATTTCTATACAATGTATTTATAGCACAAAAAAGCTTTATTTGCAACTATTTGTTTTCTTCAAGCTCAACATGACGAAGAATAATCGTCTTAATTAGCTCAGCTGCAAGCTTTGGATCATCATTACAAACAATATATTTATATTGAGATACCATCTTCATTTCGTTGCTAGCCTTGGCAAGTCGTTGCTGAATGATTTCTTCAGGCTCTGTGCTACGACCACGAATACGTCTTTCCAATTCCTCCATTGAAGGTGGAATAATAAAGATCGAAATCGCATCCGGACACTTTTCCTGTACTTGAATAGCTCCCTGCACTTCAATTTCCAATAAGACATTCTTTCCTTCATCGCGTAAACGATTGACTTCCTTTAAAGGTGTTCCATAATAGTTTCCGACAAACTCGGCCCACTCTAAAAGCTCACCTTCCTGAATGGCTTTTTCAAAATCTTCACGTGTTGAGAAGAAATAATCTCTTCCATCCACTTCTCCAGCACGTGGCTTACGTGTTGTCATCGATGTAGAATACGCTAAATTTAGGCGTTCATCTGTTTCAAAATATTTTCGAATTGTCCCTTTTCCAACACCACTAGGACCGCTCAAAATGATTAATAGACCTCTTTGCATGACAATCTTGCTCTCCCTCTTTTCATCCATTTTACAAGTCCAAACCATGTGTGTCAAATTTAATTTAACTATGTTATAATCTTTATCAGACTAAGGAGGTCCACTATGGCTATTGACGGATTATTTTTATACAATATTCAAGAAAAATTAAACGCATATACCCCATGTAAAATTGGTAAAATACAAAATATCAGCGATGAAGAAATATTGATTCATCTACACACACGTAATGAAGGAAACCAAAAGCTTGTCATCAATGTACACTCCAACACAAACCGTGTATATATCGCAAACTTTATTCCCGGCATTCAACCCGAACCTTCCAACTTTGTGATGGTCTTAAGAAAACTATGCTCGCAAGCCATTGTTGAATCCTTTGAACAAGTTGGCTATGACCGCATTTTATGTTTACACCTATCTTGTCGCAACGAATTTCAAGATCTTGTAAAATACGATCTAAACATCGAACTCATGGGAAAATACGCCAATATGATCTTAGTTAAAGATGGCGTCATTGTAGATGCATTAAAACGTATTCCAGTATATGAAAATGCCAAAAGATTCATTCATCCAGGCGCAAAATATGTAGCTCCTGCTCAACCAGAGAAGAAAAATCCATTTGAGATCAAAGATATCGATTTAGATCAAAGTCTTGTCAAACAGATCTATGGCTTTTCACCATTACTTTCAAATGAATTTTTATATCGTATAAACAATAACGAAAAATATATTGATATTTTGAATGAGCTTATTTCTTCAAATACTTTATATATTTATAAAAAGGATTTTCATTGTATTGAACTCAAACATTTAAATGAACAGCCAAAAACCTACACGATCATGGAAGGTTTAAATCATTTATATGAAGAAGACGAACAAAAGAAACGTATCAAAGAACAATATGGCGATATCATTCGTACTGTCGAAAAGGAAAAACAGAAACAAACAAAAAAGCTTCCAAAGCTAGAACAAGCCTTAGAAGATGGTAAAGACTATCATAAATATCAAGAATATGGAGATTTGATCTTTGCGTATATGTACCAGATTCAAAAAGAAAAGACAATCGTATTGCCTTCTTTTGAAACAAACGAAGATGTAATGATTCCAATCGATATGCGCTTTGATTTAAAAACCAATGCCAATAAGTACTATCAAAAATATCACAAGATGAAACGTAGTTTAGTGATCTTAGAAGAACAAATTGAACAATGCAAAGAAGATATTGAATACTATACACAGCTCGAAGAACAGCTTCAACACTGCAGCGTCTTTGATGCTGGAGAAATACGTGAAGAACTTGTTAAGCAACGTGTATTGATGCCTAAAAAGGACAATAAGCGCAAAAAGAAGAATAATAAGCCAAATGTTCTTCATTTAGTATTTGATGATTGTGAAATCTATGTAGGTAAAAATAACATTCAAAATAACTATGTGACACACCAAGTCTCACGCAAGAATGACTTATGGTTCCATGTGAAAGACTATCATGGATCTCATGTTCTATTAAAAAGTAATGACTTTACAGAAACACAAATTAGACTTTGTGCTCAACTAGCGGCCTATTATTCTAAAGGTAAAGATTCAAGTTCAGTACCTGTAGATTATTGTTTAATTTCCCAAATTAAAAAGGTCCCAGGATCTAAGATTGGTTTTGTGACCATGAAATCCAATAAAACAATCTATATTGATCCAGATGAAAACTATTTATTAGATATCATTAAAGAACATCAAGTAAAGTAAAAGACGGAATTTCAATTTCCGTCTTTTTCATTTTATCCTTTTACTTCGATAGTAGAACCATCAGGTCCTGGTGTATTTTTCAAGTAATCAATGATTTCTTGACGCTTATCAGCTTTACAAGGTTTACATGCGATATGATCCATATCTTTTGAAACCAAAGCTTCAGCCATACCACTACATCCAGGGAATCCACAACCACCACAGTTATATCCAGGTAGTAATGATGTTACTTTCTCTACACGTACATCTGCTTCTACTTTTAAATATTTATCGGCAACACCTAGACCTAAGCCAAGTACTGCACCAAGTACAAGCATCATAATTACGGCTACGATTACCATATTTATTCTCCCTTCACTTGATTGTGAGCCGGATTGTTTGTGCAGGCATAATCCTTACATCCGTCACAATCCGCTTTTAAATCTTCACACCCTTCTGGTTTGGGTGTTTTTTTATTCATTAAATACAAAACAATATAGATAGCGACTAAAGCGCCAAAAAACAATATTGCGTATAAATACTTCATTATACAATTCCTGTAAAACAAGAGAAGGCCATGGCCATGATGGCAGCTACGATCAAAGCGATTGGATTACCAACGAACGCATTTGGAACTTCACTTTGTTCAAGTCTTTCACGAATTGTAGAGAAAATGAATAATACAAGGGCAAATCCTAATGGAGTACCGATTGAGTATACTAACATTTGTGCAAAGTTATAACTATTAGAGATATTTACTAAACATACATTCAATACAACACAGTTTGTAGTGATCAAAGGTAAGTAAACACCTAATGATTTATAAAGTGCTGGACTTGTCTTTTTAATGAACATTTCAGTTAACTGAACTAAAGAAGCGATTACCAAGATAAATGTAATCAAATCCATAAATTCAAGTTGTAAAGGTACAAGTACTAAATAATAAAGTGCATATGTAACTAATGCGGCTACAACGATAACGAAGACAACGGCAACACCCATACCGATTGCTGAGCTTTTCTTTTTAGAAACACCCATGAATGGGCACATACCTAAGAATTGAGTTAAGATAACGTTGTTAACTAAAACACTCGTTACTAAAAGTGCCATTAATTCACCCATCTTACTTTTCCTCCTTTGCTGCAGCTTCTTCTTTCGCTGTTACATGTTGTTTATAAGCACCAACAGCAGCAGCTAAAACCGCAAATGTAATGAAGGCTCCAACACTTGATCCAAAGATACTTACTGTGAAGTCTTCTGGAATGATGTGTAAGTTTAACCAAACTTGAGCTTCGTTAAATGGGTTTACCACTTTAATTCCACCTGTTGAAATCAATTCACGAATAAATGACATCGCTAGTACTGCTAGAGTATATCCTAGACCCATTCCTAAACCATCTAGAGCTGAATCTAAAACACCATTTTTACTAGCGAAAGCTTCCGCACGACCCAAGATGATACAGTTAACTACGATCAATGGAATAAATACACCTAAGCTTGTATTTAAACTTGGCGCATAAGCTTGGATCAACATTTGAATGATCTTAACCAATGTGGCAATAATAACGATATATACGGGAATACGAATTTCATCTGGCGTAATTTTACGAACACATGAAATGATCACGTTTGACATGATCAATACGATAATAACACTAACACCCATACCAATCGCATTGTTTACCGTTGTAGTAATGGCTAGTGTTGAACAAATTCCTAAGAATAATGAGAATACTGGGTTATCTTTAATTAAACCCGCTTTAAAGTTTTCAAAACGATTCATCTAGATAACCTCCTTACTTTAATTTATCGACAAGTTTTGCCGCTTCATGAATACCATTGACAACAGGTCCAGAAGAAACAGTGGCACCAGAAATTGTATCCAATTCCCCAGTCGCATCTTTTCCTTCCAAAGATTTCTTAAATGGAGCTTCTGTTACTTTAGAACCTAAGCCCTTTGTATCACCATTGCTGATGGCATTGTATTTATCGATTTTCTTTGAGTCTTTGTCAATAGAAACTAAGAATACAGTTCCTTCTTTATATCCACTTACACTCATGTTGAAGATATACACATTTTTGTATTCATAAACCTTTTGTACAGTTTTAGAATCCAATGTTGCATCCACCAATTTAAAATCATCAGCACTAGCATCTGGATACATAGCCATCAAAGATTCTTTTTCTTGTCTTTCGTTATTTTCTGCAATAACGGGAGCCGTCATTTGGTTCGCAAATGCCAAAGCACCACCGGCAACAGCACTAACGATGGCCAAGAATAAACCTAAATGTACGATCTTGTTCATAGCGTTACCTCCACTGTTTCAACAACAGCTGCAGTTTCAGGAACAGTATCTACCTTTTGAATGGAGCTAGCTGCATAGAAGCTGATAGCCAAACCAATCAAGGCTAAACATGCACATACGATTCTTGATTTTTTAACCAATTCCAATTGTTTTCCATCGAAACAAGATTCAATCCAAGGAGTAAACATATTCATCAATAAGATAGAATATAAACATCCTTCTGGAAGGTTCGCTTTTAAACGAACTAATGTCGTTAAAATTGCAGCTCCCATCGCAAATACAACACGACCACTTGCACTTGTTGGACTTGTGACTGGGTCTGTCAACATAAATACAGCACCAAAAATAACACCACCTGTTAACAAGTGTAATAATGGATACCAAATAACAGCTGGAATTCCGTGGTATGAATCAATGCCTGTAATCGCAGCTACAACCGCAGTTAATACAAAGATTGTTCCTAAATATACAACTGGTACTCTCCAGTCAATAATTTGACGAATGGCAAGTACAACACCAATGATCAAAATCAAGATTGAGAATGTTTCACCAATAGATCCAGGATATGTTCCTAGTGCAAGGCCTGCAAATCCTCCATATTGAGATAAGAATGAATCCAATACAGCTGCATTGCTAGGTAACCAATGGTAAGTGCTCGCAATCACTGTAGTTGGTGTTGCTTGTGTGATTAGACCAACACTAACGCCTGTAAAAGCTTGTAAAATCACAGCACGACCTACAGCTGCAGGGTTGAAGATATTTTGTCCAAAACCACCAAATAATAATTTTGCAAGTACGATTGCGAATACTGTCGCAATAATAATTGCATAACAAGACATATTAACAGGTACCATCAAAGTTAAAATGATAGCTGTTACCCATCCAAATGAGCTCTTTAAGAAAGTTTTAACATCTTTCTTCATAATCTTTGCGAAGATGGATTCGCAAACGAATGTAGTAATTAAAGAACAAGCTAATAAAAGAACACAATGTAAAGCAGCACTAGCACCCCATGCAGATGCATAGTAAATTACGGCTGCTACAAACACAACAAGTAAACTTAAAGATAATTCTTTCATGATACGTTGTGTTGACAAGTTATTCTTAATGCTTGGACTTACATGAAAAGTAAATTTCATTTGAATCCTCCCTACTTTTTCTTAAGCATAACAATACGTTTTGCCTTACGAACATTTTCAGTTACATCGATATGAGATGGACAAATATAAGTACACATTCCACATTCGATACAACTCATAACGCCACGTTTTGACATTTCATCAACGTCATTGGCTTTCAATGCAGCTGTAATTCTTACTGGCTGTAAACCACTTGGACAATGATCACTACATTTACCACAACGTAAACATGCGATCGCATCATCGTTTGCAGCTGGTAATACAGTTAATGCATTCATAGCACGATCAACGACAAACATATCATTGACAATAGTTTTACCCATCATAGGTCCACCAGAAATCAAGCGGACAGTATCTTGTGTATATCCTCCACAAGCTTCGATGATTTCACTAACAGGCATACCGACAGGTACACATACGTTGTGAGGATCTTTTACACATTCACCACTCACTGTTAGATTTTTTTGTGTGATGGCTTCACCTTTTTCAAAAGCTTTCGCAATAGCGATGGCACTTGAAGCATTTCCAATGATAGCTCCAGCTTCAGCAGGAAGTCCTCCATATTCTTTATGTAATACTTCACGTACTAAAACACGTTCCCATCCCATTGGGTACACATCAGGGACTGGACGAACCTCAACACCTGCTGCATCATTTAATGCAGACTTCACTTTTTCAATTAAATCTGGGTGAGATTCTTTAATACAAATGTAAACCGTTTTGGCTTCAGCCATCTTTTTCATGATTTTTGCACCTGTAACTAAATCTTGCGCATCATCCATGACAGATCGGTAATCGGCTGTGATGTATGGTTCACACTCTACGGCGTTGATCAAAACATAATCAACTCCATCTGGTTTCATATATTTTACATAGGTTGGGAAACCAGCTCCACCTAAACCAACAATACCTGCATTCTTTACAAAATCAACACACTCTTGGCGAGTAGCACTTTGCCAGTCTAATGGTGTAAAAGATTGAACTTTCGTTTGTTTAAAATCGCATTCAATCACCATGTGATTTTGTGGACGCAAAGAATTGTGCATACGCTTAACAATTCCTTTGTAAGTTCCAGAAACACTTGAATAAATTGGCACATAAAAACCTGACTTTGTTTCAGCCAGTTTTGTTCCAACTGATACAGTATCTCCCTCTTCAACAAGAATATCAAAGTCCAAAGTACGTCCTGCAACTAAAGGAATATAGACTTCCTTTTTTGGCATAAGATGTAATAATTCAGACTTTTCTGTCAATTCTTTTTTACCAGGGATATGCTGTCTCATTGGTCCTAAAAATAGTGACATATAAATCCTACCTCCCATTTATACTTTTTAATCATAGGCCTTTTTTTTCACAAGTTCAAGAATTTTTTGACAATTTCCCACAATTTAGGTAAGTACTTACATTTACATTAAATTAAAATCATCATATAATACTTTTATGCAAAAAAATAAATCCATTTTATCATGGCTGGTTATATCCATATGCTTTCTAATCTTTATAAGTTCCGTTGTATTCTTTGTTCAAAATAAAGACAATGAAACAACAGAAAACCTAAATGTTACCCTTACCGATGTCGGGTTTGATACACCAATCACCCTGAATTGTTCGTGTTCTCAAACGGATTTTGCCAAGTATACAAAGATTGTAAGAAAGACATTTAAAGAAAACAATAAAAGATTCGACCAATACCATGCCTATAAAAATATGAATAACCTATATACACTCAATCATGAAGCCTATGACCATCCGATTCAAATGGATGCAACTTTTATTGATTGTTTAAAGCTAGCTATGCAGATGCAGTCTGAAAACTCACAATTTGACATCAGTCAAGGTGCCCTATTAAATCTATGGCATGATGCTAGAGAAAATACGCAGGTACCACCAAGTGATGACAAGATTCAAGAAGCTTTAAAACATATTGATCTAGACAATATTCAAATATCTGGTAATGAAGTATCCTATTTAGACCCAGAATTATCTATTGATCTAGGTGCCATTGCGAAAGGATACACAGCGCAAATTGCCAAAGAGAAACTAAATAAAGCCGGATTAAAAAACGGCTATATCAATGCCGGAGGTAATGTTGTCTTACTGGGTGAAAAAGAAGATGGCTCAAACTGGAAGATTGGTATTCAATCGCCAGATTCAAGTGATGCCCTAGTTCAATATGAAACAAGAAAAGCCACTTGTTTAGTCACAAGTGGAGATTACCAAAGATATTTTACATATAAAAATAAAAAATATTCCCATATTATTGATCCACAAACGGGTTATCCGGCAAACTACGTTCGAAGCGTGACCGTCATCACAAAAGATTCAGGCAAGGCCGATGCCTTAAGTACAACACTATTCTGTATGAGTGTAGAAGATGGAAAGAAATATCTATCCACCCTTGATTATGATGTACAAGCGATATGGATCGTAGATAAAGATACAGATATTAAATCCGATCTTGAAACAAAAGATTATAAAATAATCACAACAGACAAAATAAAAAGAGTAACTCTTGTGGATTAGAGTTACTCTTTTTATTTACTTATTAGTCATGTAATACGTGGTTACAACGATCACACAATCCATCTTCGTTTTCAGATTCTGTGTAGTTCCAGCAACGAGGACATACGTGGCCTGTAGCCTTTTCTACTTTGACCTGACAAACTTCGAATTGTTCTAATTCATCAGTTGTGAATGTTACTTTAGATACGATGAACCATTGTGCAGCGTTACTTAATACACGATCCATGATTTCTTTTTGTGCATCACTTACATGTAATACAACATGTGCTTCTAATGATTTACCAATCAAACCTTGAGCACGAGCATTTTCTAGTGCTTTGAAGACATCCTTACGAACTTTGAATAATTCTTCCATGTCCGCTTTGATTTTTTCTGCATCAAAATCTAATTCTAAATCTTTGAATGTAGTTAAGTGGATACTTTCTGCATCAAAGTGCATGTAGTCATTGACTTCTTCACAAGTGTGAGCCAAGATTGGAGCCCATAATTTAGTCATCACTTCTACGGCATTATAAAGAACAGTTTGAACTTGACGACGAACTGGTGCATCTTCTTTTTCAATATAAAGAATATCTTTTGTGTAATCTAAGTAGTAAGCGGATAATTCGTTTGTCATTAAGTTAGTCAAATATGTAACAACATCTGAGAAACGATATTCATTATAAGCTTTTCTACAGAAATCTACGGCATCTTTTAATTCGGTTAAGATATATTGATCCAATTCACTCAATTCATTGAAGCTTACACAATCTTTAGCAGTGAATTTTTGATCATCTAAGTTAGCCATTAAGAAACGCAATGTGTTACGTACCTTACGATAGTTTTCACTGACTTGTTTCAAGATCTTTTGACCCATTGAAACATCGGCCTGATAGTCTACACTACATGCCCATAAACGTAAGATATCAGCACCATACTTCTTAGTGATTTCACTAGGAGCTACGGCATTCCATTGGGATTTAGACATCTTAACGCCCTTTTCATCCATTACGAAACCATGTGATAATACTTGTTTGTATGGAGCTTTACCATGAACAGCTGTACCAACAATTAAACTTGAGTTGAACCATCCACGATATTGGTCACTACCTTCAAAATATAAGTCAGCAGGATAACCTAAGCCACGATCCATCATTGCACCAGTATGACTTGATCCAGAGTCAAACCAAACATCCATAGTATCTGTTTCTTTACGGAAGATACCATTTGGTGAATGTTCATTTGTGTATCCTTCTGGTAATAAATCTTTCACATCTCTTTCAAACCAAACGTTTGATCCATATTCACCAACCAATTCGGCTACATGATCAAAGATAGCTTGATCCATAATTGGCGTATCGTCTTCACCATAAATAATAGGAATTGGAACACCCCAAGCACGCTGACGAGAAATACACCAGTCATTACGATCGGCAATCATATTGTGCATACGTTGTTCACCCCAAGCAGGTACCCAAGATACAGAGTGAATTTGTTCTAGTAATTCGTCACGAATTTGATCAATGGATGCGAACCATTGTGTTGTTGCACGGAAAATAATAGGTTTTTTCGTACGCCAGTCATGTGGGTATGAGTGAGTAATAAATTGAAGTTTTAATAATACACCCAATTCATCTAACTTTTGAGTGACTGTCTTGTTGGCATCTTCTACATATTGACCGGCAAGCCATTCACCAACATCATCCATCATGCATCCTTGTGCATCTACGTTACAATACACTGGTAAACCATATTTCATACCAATGTTAAAGTCATCCACACCAAATCCAGGCGCTGTATGAACACATCCAGTACCAGCATCCGCTGTTACGTGATCTCCACACATCAATAAACTTTCTCTTTCTGGATATAATGGGTGAGTACATGTAATGTATTCAAATTCTTTACCTTTGAAAGTTTTTAAAACATCACGTTTTTCAACTTCAAACTTATCGCATAATTCTTCAACCATGCTTGACAACATGATTAATTTTCCCTTTTCTGTATCCACTAATGAATAGTCAAAATCAGGGTTTACACTAATTCCTAAGTTTGCAGGAATTGTCCAAGGTGTTGTTGTCCAAATCACAAAGTTGCAGTCTGTATCCAATACGCCTTTTCCATCTTTAACAGCAAATTTAACATAAATAGTTGGACTCTTTACATCTTTATATTCAACTTCAGCTTCAGCTAGAGCCGATTCACTACTTGGTGACCAATATACTGGTTTTAATCCTTTGTAGATCAAACCTTTCATAGCCATCTTTCCAAAGATTTCGATTTGGTGTTTTTCAAAACCCTTTTGAAGTGTGATATAAGGATGATCATAATCTCCAATTGATCCTAAGCTTAAGAATCCAGCTTTTTGATTTGCGACTTGTTTTAAAGCATAGTCGTAACAGATTTTTCTAAATTCTGCAATTCCCATTTTTTTACGGTCATATCCTAATTTAGTAACAGCTGTTTCAATTGGTAAACCATGTGTATCCCATCCTGGAATATATGGTGTGTTGTATCCTTCCATAAAGTGAGATTTCACAATAACATCTTTTAACACCTTATTTAAGGCATGTCCTAAGTGGATGTCACCATTTGCGTAAGGAGGACCATCATGTAGTACAAATGATTCAGCTCCTTTTCTTCTTTCTAACATCTTTTCATACAATTTTTCATCTTGCCAGCGCTTCTGGAAACCAGGCTCTTTTTTAGTCAAATTTCCACGCATTTCAAATGCCGTTTTAGGCATATGAAGAGTTTCTTTGTAGTCCATACTTTATCTCCTTTTCTAAATAAAAAAAACGCCCTTATAAAAGGACGTAATAAACACGCGGTACCACCTTAATTCATAGTTTTCACTATGCACTTTCATGAGATAACGGCTCAACCGGATCAAACTACTATTATTTCGTAAGATCAGCTCAAAAGGGATACCTTAATTCTTATTCATACAATGTTTCACCAAAACTCATTGCTCTCTTAAATCCTAACGAATAAAGGCGTGTCTTTATCTTAGCTAAATATATTGATCAAAGTTCAAAACAAGTCTTCCCTTTTTTGTGGTAGAAACCACTTCTTTAAACTGGAATCGACCCGTTTTTCTAATTGACACGAAATCATTATTGCACAATTGTAAATTTTGTTCAAGTACCACATCATTAACTTTCACAAATCCAGCATGAATCTTTTTTAATGCTTCACTTCTTGAACAATGCGACAATTGAGCAACGATACTATCAAGTCGTAAACTGCTGCACATAATATGTATTTCTTTTGTGTTGTTTTTCGTAATGATATAGTCTAAACACTCTTCAAAATGCACGGTACACTTACCAATCTGCGTACAATTGTCGATGATATATTTTGAAATCTTTTCCTTACAAAAGATATATAGATCATCTTCCTGCACGATCAAATCGCCAATCACACTTCTTTCAATTCCTGAATGCATCAAACATCCTAAAAGATCAGAGTGTGTGAGTGTCTTAAATTTTGAATTGTATGTGGCATGAAGACAAACACAATCACTAAAACCTTCATAGCCTTCAGGAATAAAACAAGCTATCTTTCTTTCCGCTTGATCATAGCCACCATCAAATACCAATTGAATATTTTTTGGCACCATACTTTGAAGAATGCTCTGTTCAGAAATCGATAAAAAATAGGTCATGATCAGCCTATTTTGTTTTTGAAAGATACGAATTTGATCTTTCATCTGCGAAATAAACACCTCATGACCTACCATAAATGAGCTCATTAAAAGTAATTATTAGTCTTCATCTTCGAAGTCGTCTGGACTTCCTAATGAAATAGTTCCTTGTACACCAATTTCAGCTGGAGAACATAAAATTACGTTCTGACCGATTTTCTGAATTTTTCCATCAAGCGCATATACAACACCTGTTAAGAAATCAATTGTACGTTGTGCATAATCACGATCTAGCTTGTGTAAGTTAACTACTACAGCACGACCTTCTTTTAAGCGTTGTCCTACTTCTTCAGCTTCTCCAAAGCTTCTTGGTTCAAACAATACCATTTTTGTATTTGAATTCAAAGAAGTTGCGTTAGTACGAGTTTTTGGTCTCTCATAACGGCTTTGAGGTTCTACTTCTTCTACCTTTTCAGCTTGTGGTGCTTCTTGATAATCATCATCTTCTTCGATTGGAGCAACGAAGTCTTTTACTTTATCCATAAATCCCATGGGAAAAACCTCCTTAACGAACATAATTATAGCACAAAGAATAACTTATTCAAACTTATATTCTTTTTTTTCTTTCCGAACAAAAGACATGCCATTTTGACATGTCTTTCACGCGTTTATTCTGTTTCAATCAAGCCATAGCCACCATCATGACGTTTGTAGCAAACGGCAATCTTATTTGTTTCATCATCTGTATAAATGAAGAAATCGTGTCCTAATAATTCCATTTTCATAATAGCTTCATCTAAGCTCATTTCTTTTGGAACGATAGATTTTGTACGAACAACTTCGTCGTCATCTACTTCTTCATCATTGAATAGTTCATGATCCAAGAAAGCTTCGGCAAGTGATTCTTTATTTTTACGTGTTAAACGTGTTTTTGTTCTACGAATTTGATCTTCCAATTTATCTACAGCACGATCAATAGCTGCATATAAATCGTCATCTACAACCTCGGCACGTAGAATCGCATAACGTGTTGGGATTGTAACTTCAATTTTTTGTTTTGTCGGATATGTACGAACTAAGACATTCGCTACATCATCCTCTCCGATAATGAAGTACTTTGTTAAAACATCCAATTTTTTATGGATCTTATCTGAGATTCCCTGAGTTACTGTGATGTTTTTTCCTACAATATTGACTTTCATATTATGTACCTCCTATATGATTTGTATTGCTACTTAGATTATAGCACGTTTATTTTGTTTTACACTTTTCGACAAGAAATGACAAAAATATAACCAGTTTTGCCAAGGAGGTTGACAAAACAAAATGTAACTATTTTCAGAAAATAACTTGCATATTTTCATTGAATGAGCTATAGTATAGCCAGGTGATTAACATGAACATTCAATCTACATATTTTTACTTTTACTTTAGATAGCCCTAATTAAGCCAATCACAACTGAATGGTATTTTAATTAGGGCTTTTAAGCATTAACAATTTTACTGTTAATGCTTTTTTGTTACTCACAAATGGAAAGAAGGATATTATTATGATTATTACTTTAAAGAAAAATGCACAAAAAAACGATGTCGACAAATTAATTAAGAAATTCGAAAAGATGAATCTTCAAGTCACAATGATTCAAGGAGATAACTATAACGTCTTTGGTTTAGTTGGAGATACGAGTATCGTAGATGAAAAAAGCGTTATGGCTAACCCTATCGTCTATAACGTACAGCGTGTTGCGCAACCTTACAAATTGGCCAACCGTATGTTCCATCCAGAAGATACCATTGTGGATGTGAATGGAATTCAAATTGGAGGTAAAAAGATTGTGATGATTGCTGGCCCTTGTTCTGTGGAAGGTGAAGATCAAATCTGTCGTATTGCCAAAGAAGTAAAAGCTGCCGGAGCGGATATGCTACGTGGTGGAGCCTATAAGCCTAGAACAAGTCCATACGCATTCCAAGGTATGGGTACGGCAGGAATCATGGCGATGGTAAAAGCTAGAGAAGAAACAGGACTACCTATTGTATCTGAACTAATGAGTGCAGAACACTTAGATGAATTCGTAGAAAACGTAGATATCATTCAGATTGGTGCGCGTAATATGCAAAATTTTGATTTATTAAAAGCAGTTGGAAAGACAAAGAAACCTATCCTTTTAAAACGAGGCATGTCCGCAACCATTCAAGAATGGATCATGGCGGCTGAATACATTATGTCGGAAGGAAATCCAAATGTCATTTTCTGTGAACGTGGTATTCGTACATTTGAAACCTATACACGTAATACATTGGATTTAAGTGTTGTACCTATCATTAAAGAAAGAACCCACTTACCTATCATCATTGATCCAAGTCATGCAGCAGGTGATTATAAATTAATTGAATCCCTATCCCTTGCCGCTATTGCCGCAGGTGCTGATGGATTGATTATTGAAGTGCATGATGATCCAGAAAATGCATGGAGTGATGGTGCTCAAAGCTTAAAACCAAAGCGCTATGCCGATCTAGTTGAAAAAGGAAAAGCTATCGCAAAAGTTATTGGAAGAGAGTTATAAGAAACTGCACACGCAGTTTCTTTTTATGTTACAATGCTTTGGGTGATACAATGAACAATCCTTATCCTTATTCAAATGACAATAAAAGATATCAAACAATCAATTACTATTTTCGCAACAAATATCATCAAAAAGTAGCTAAGATTCCATTAAATGCAGGTTTTACCTGTCCAAATCGCGATGGTTCAAAAGGTATCAATGGATGTACATTTTGTTCAAGCATGGGTTCTGGTGACAGTATTCTGTGTTTTGATGATTCATTACAGAAACAATATAAAGAAGGCTTAAAGCGCATGCAAAATAAGTGGCCAGATTGTCTTGGGTTTGCGTACTTCCAAAGCTATTCCAATACATATGCTCCACTTGAAGTCTTAAAGAAAATATATGATCCATTCTTTAAAGACCCAGACATTCCTGGTGTAGCCATTGCGACACGTGCCGATTGTTTAAGTGATGAAGTCATTGAATATTTAAACAAACAAGATAAAGAAGTCTGGCTAGAGTTAGGACTACAAAGTGTACACGAAAGTACCATGGAACGATGTAATCGTAAACATAGTACACAGATCGTATTTGATTGGTTGGATAAACTTAAATCCACAAACATCAAATCTTGTGTGCATATCATTAATGGTCTTCCAAATGAATCCAAATCGGATATGTTAGAAACCGTAAAACAAATTTCTAAGCACAAACCAGATGCGATCAAGATCCATATGCTGCATTTAATTGAAGGCACACAAATGGCTAAAGAGTACGAAAAAGAACCATTTCATATTTTAACTTTAGAAGAATATGTTGATATTGTAGTCGATCAATTGGAACTCTTACCACAAGATGTTATTATTGAACGATTAACGGGTGATGGAATTGCGAAAGATTTAATTGAACCAAAATGGACAATCAAAAAAACAATCGTGACAAATGAAATTGATAAGTTAATGGTAAAAAAAAATACGTGGCAAGGCAAAAATGTCTAACCACGTGTTTTTCTTTACAACATATTTTCAGGTTTAACGATACGACCTGTCCAACCTAGATATCTTGCCCATTGTCGACTTTCTACCGGATCATCATAAGGCCCATTTTGTGCTTCACCATGAATTCCTTTTAAGAATTCGCAAAAGCCACCAACACCACCGACATCATCTAAAACGTTTAAACCATCGGCTGCAATACAATGTACTTTCTTTACAGATTCCACTTCATCTATTTTAGTAATATGAATTGTCCATCCATCTCCATAATCGTATTTGTAGATTAAACCCGATTCACCAGCTATATCCATAATTAGGCCAACACCAAGTCTTTCCATGATTTCGTTACAACCATATGTACAGCTTCTACTAAATTCTTCCATTGTTGCATCCAGTGTCTTAATTTCCCTAAGCGTATGTATCCCCTTTCGATATTCTTCAAAGCTAGGACCAACCATAATTTCATCATCCATACTTTGCACTTGTTCTTGTGCATACTCATACGTTTCTTGATATCCACGATATACATATGGACGAGTGTATTTTTTTCTTAACCAACTTTTAAAACTCTGTCCCTCATCATAATTATCATCCCAATACCAATCATCAAAATCTTCACTTGGAAAGCGAAAATAAACACCGCACAAATGACTCCAAACACTATATTTATTTCTAGTAATCTCATTAAAGACTTCATTCGTAAATTGATAATGATGTAGATGACTGTTTTGCCAGCCAAAAGCTCTTTGAATCGCATAATGTAAATTATGAAGTGGCATATCCACAGGAACTACAAAAGTCCTAGAAATACCATCCTTTACATTTCCATATTTTCTTAATACATACATATCTGCATATTTTGTATCTAATTCTAATTTTAATACTAAACCTTTTGTTTCTTTCATAATATAATCATCTCCTTCTTCTTTTAAAGAAACATTGTGTGCAACCTGATTTTTTTTAGCTATCTCTTGCCTAGCTCTATAATTTTCACATCGTAACGCATTTAGGCTTCGATTTTCTTTATAGAAAATGCGGTTTGAATACGGTAGATATGTAGATAAAGTCGCATTTGAAATATTCAATATTTCAGCCACTTCTTCTTGTGTCTTCCCCTCCTTCAGCAAAGGCAAAGCGGATTCTGTAATCGGTGAAGTTATTTCTTGCATGGTGATCAAAATTTTGCGAACTTTCGATCTAGAAAGCTCAAACCGTTTTGCGGTATCTTGAATAGAGCATGATTCTCGATATGCATTCACAATTTCTTCAAATAATTTTATATCCATCTCATCCATACTCATATACTATCATAAACAAAAACGAAATAAATAATATCATGTCATTTCGACATGTACATAATTACAAAAGACCAGTATTTTAAACTGGCCTATTGCTTTATTTTAAATTTAAGCAGTAATATCTTTTCTTACCACGACGAATGATCACATAGTTTGATACATAAGCCTGTGATGAATCTATAACCAATGTTTCATCATTGACTTTTACACCGTTTAAACTAATTGAGTTTCCTTTGATCCATTCTCTAGCTTCACGACGACTTGAAGCAATTTTAGCCTCCACTAAAACATCAATTAAAGTCTTACCAGCTTCCTGGTCTACTTTATCCATGTTTTTAACAGCATCTAGACGTTGTTGTTCATCTAAATCATTTAATTGACCTCTAAATAAGGCATTTGTGATCTTTAATGCAGATTCTAAACCTTCTTCACCATGTAAATCACGTACAACTTCTTCAGCCAATTTCTTTTGTGCTTCACGTCTTCCAGCATCTTCTTTTAAAGATACTTCTAAAGCATCGATTTCTTCTTTTGTTAGGAACGTTAATTTCTTTAAGTATTCAATAACCTTTGAATCATCTGTATTAAACAAGAATTGGTATAGTTCATATGGTGAAGTCTTTTTAGGATCCAACCAAACAGTTCCCGTTTCACTCTTACCAAATTTAGTTCCATCTGCCTTCGTGATCAATGGCATAGTCAATCCGTAACATTTCACATCAGCACCACATTTTTTACGAATCAACTCTAGACCTGAAGTGATATTTCCCCATTGGTCCTGTCCACCAATCTGCATCGTACATCCTTTTGTCTGATATAGATTTAAGAAGTCTAAAGATTGAAGGATCATATAAGAAAATTCTGTATAACTAATTCCTGAATCCAAACGTTTCTTTACAGTTTCCTTATTCAACATGTAGTTTACGTTGAACAATTTTCCATAGTCACGCAAGAAATCAATAATTGTGATATCTTTTGTCCAGTCTAAGTTATTGACCATGTCAAAGCCCCATAATTTAGAGATTTGTGCATGTAATGCATCATAGTTAGACTTTAATACTTCTGGAGCCAACATACTTCTTTCGCCAGTTGCCTTTGGATCTCCAATAAATCCAGTAGCTCCACCTACCAACATAATTGGATGATGTCCATGTTTTTCTAAACGTTTTGCCATCAACAAAGATGAATAGTGTCCAATGTGCAAGCTATCTGCCGTTGGATCTGTCCCAATATAAAATGTGACTTCCCCATTATTGATGACATCTTCTACTTCTTCACTTGTAACGTTGTCAACTAAACCACGCCATTTCAATTCTTCAAATAATTCCATTTTGTCCTCCCTGATAATAAAAAAAATCGCCCGATAAGGACGATTGAATCGCGGTACCACCTTACTTCATACAAAAATTCTTTGTATGCACTTAAACCTTTAACGCAGGTATACGTCAAAATTGAAGCTCCAAGGTGTATTCCACAGGTCTATTTGAAACTTTACACCAGCCAGTTTCTCTCTAAGAAATAGATAATCTGTGTACTCTTTCTTATCATAGCGAACTTATTATATCGAATCTAGAATCTAAACTCAACAAATATGTTTTAAATTGTTGTAAATTTTAAAAATAAACGGTTTACAAGGAAGAATGAAGTTACCAATATATTCACGCACTACAGCATTAAAACCTCTTTTAAAATCAAATACTCCATACCCCTCTTGTTCAGGTTTGAATAAACCACTAATACCATAGAAGTTATAGTACTCATACCCTTCTTCTATAGCTTCTTGAATCATATTCCAATGAATCGCATATGGTCCTCTAAAGACTCTTTGTTCATAATTACTTGATCCAACCAAATAAATAATTTGATTTGAATACTTCAAGAACAAACAACAAGCCAAAGGTACAATATCCCCGTATTCATTTTTTAAATCTGAAATTTGGTTTAATTTTTTCTTTAAAGAATTATAGTATTCTTCATCAGTCTTTAAACGCTTTTCCTTTTTGACATTGCCAGGATTCGCTTCTAAGAATGCCTTTGTTTTTTCAATGTCTTTTAAAGTCTTATCATATTCTTTCTGTATTTTAGAAGAATATTGATCTAAATCTAAATAAGACAACCACGTTTCTACATGATCATCACCATAGAACTCATAAAGTTCTTTATAATAGTTTAAATCAAAAGCATGGAAGTTATGACGTTTACTCGTCTCTTGTTCCATAGAATCTAAAATATCTAATTCATTAACATTTAATTTTCTAACATTTACACAATATTTTTGTGCACTACGAACGTCCTGTCTTGTTGTGTAAGAAAACTCTTTAAAAATATCATCGGCCGTTTTATTACGTAGATCTAAACTTGAACACCAACGACACTCTTTATTTAAATCATAGCCTTGAGTCAATGGAAGTTGTACAAAGCCTGATGACTTCAAATTTTCTACTACATCAAAATTATTGAATCCACCTTCAACAACATTTCCATCTTTATCTCTTTCTTGTAAATCAATTTCTGGATCCGTTTCTAGATACACAACATTCTTCTTTTTAAGGTATTTTTTCAACTCGGATACAAAACTATTAAGTTTATCCTTTTGTTTATAATCAGCAATAAATCCTCTTGAAATATAACAATATTTAAAGACTTTCATCAAAGGAATATATGCAAGCATACACGTTGCATATACTTTATCTAGTTCAATAGCTTGAATAAATTCAACTTGCCAACCATCATGCATAAACTTTTGTGCCTGAAAATCCGATTGTTGAAAGATAACAGCATCAAGAGTATCTAAATAATCTCGATACTCTTGAATACTTATGGTTTTGATTTGCATAACACACCTTCTTAGTTGGCAACAATGTTTACAACTTTACCCTTAACAACGATAACTTTACGAATTGTCTTTCCTTCAAGCTGACGCTGAACTGTTTCTAGTTCCATAGCTTGTTTTTCAAGTTCTTCATTGCTAGAACCAACAGCCGCTTCAAATTTACCACGCACTTTACCATTGACCTGAACAACACAAGTGATTGTATCTTCAATCAATTTTGCTTCATCATACGTTGGCCAAGGCTCATACGCAATTGTATCTTCGTGACCTAGTAATTGCCACATTTCTTCACCAATATGAGGTGTAATACATGAAAGCATCTTCACAATTCCTTCGGCATATGGTTTATAAACGGTTTCTGCTTTATAAGCTTCATTCACAAAAATCATCATCTGTGAAATCGCTGTATTGAAGCCTAATGCTTCATAATCTTCAGTAACCTTTTTAACAGTCTGGTTGTAAACTTTATCCAACTTACCATCATTTGTATCTGTGACTTTACCAGATTCAATGAATAAACGATAAACACGATCGATCCATCTTCTAGCTCCATCACAACCAGCCATTGACCATGGTTTACTTTGTTCTAATGGTCCCATGAACATTTCATATAGACGTAGTGTATCAGCACCATATTTTTTAACGATATCTGAAGGATTGACTACATATTCTGGGAATCGTTTACCCATTTTAATTCCGTTTTCACCTAAGATCATACCTTGGTGCACTAATTTCTTGAATGGTTCTTTACATGCCACAACACCCTTGTCGTATAGATAATTATTCCAAATACGAGAATACATCAAGTGTCCTACCGCATGTTCGGGTCCACCCACGTATAGATCAACTGGCATCCAGTGCTTTAATAATTCTGGATCGGCCAATTGTTTATCATTGTGTGGATCAATATAACGTAAATAATACCATGAAGATCCGGCAGATCCTGGCATTGTACTTGTTTCACGAACACCCTTTACACCATTTTGGTTGTATTGTTTCCATTCTGTCGCATTTTCTAGTGGAGCCTTACCATTGTGTCCCTTGTAGTCTTCAAGTTCAGGTAAGATCAATGGCAACTCTTCATCTGGAAGAACATAGTCTGTTCCATCTTCTAAGTGTACGATTGGAACTGGTTCTCCCCAATAACGCTGACGTGCAAAGATCCATTCACGGAAACGATAATTCACTGTTTCTTTCGCAATACCCATATCCACTAATTTTTTAGTGATAGCTACTTTTGCCTCTTCTACAGTCAAACCTGTAAATTCTTCAGAGTTAATTAGCTTGCAGCCTTTTCCTAAATAGTCCTGTTTTTCAAAGGCATGTTCACTTACATCTTGTCCTTCAATAACTTGAATCCTGTCAATATTATGGGCAATCGCATATTCAAAGTCACGTTGATCATGACTTGGTACAGCCATAACAGCACCTGTCCCATAGTTTGCTAAAACGAAATCTCCAATAAAGACTTCAACTTCTCTACCATTGACTGGATTGATGGCTTTAATACCTTCTAGACGACATCCTGTTTTTCCTTTATTCAATTCTGTACGGTCCATTTCCGATTTTGAAACCGTTTCTTGAATATAAGCTTTTACTTCATCCTGATTTTTAATTCTTGGCATTAATTCCTGCACTAAATCTCCATCTGGTGCAAGTACCATGAATGTAATACCATAGATTGTTTCGATACATGTTGTAAAGATAGAGAATTTTCCTCCACCTACGATTTCAAATTGAACTTCAACACCGGTTGAACGTCCAATCCAGTTTCTTTGCATTTCCTTTGTAGATTCTGGCCAGTCAATTTCATTCAAACCTTCTAGTAATCGTTCCGCAAAAGCAGCCTGGTCGATACAAAGTTGTTTCATGTTTTTACGAATCACTGGATATCCACCACGTTCACTCTTACCATCGATAACTTCATCGTTCGATAATACTGTACCTAATTCTTCACACCAGTTTACTGGCATATCTACATACTTGGCATAGCCATCGTTATACAATTGTTTAAAGATCCATTGTGTCCAGTGATAGAATTCTGGATCTGATGTGGCAATCATTTTTGACCAGTCATAATCAAATCCCAATTCCTGTAACTGTTTTGTGAAAGTCTTGATGTTTTTTTGTGTGAATCCATTTGGATTGTTTCCTGTTTGAACAGCATATTGTTCAGCTGGAAGTCCAAATGAGTCATATCCCATTGGGTGAAGAACGTTATATCCTTGCATACGTTTCATACGCGAAACGATATCTGTAGCTGTATATCCTTCTGGATGTCCGGCATGTAATCCTACACCACTAGGATATGGGAACATGTCTAGTGCATAAAATTTAGGTTTTGAAAAATCCCAAACATCTGTTTTAAATGTTTCATGATCTGCCCAATATTTGTGCCATTTCTTTTCTACTTCTAAATGATCGTACATATTAGCCTCCTATTAAAAAATAAAAAACGCCCTTGAAATCTAAGGACGTTTGTACGCGGTACCACCTTAGTTCACAATTCTCATTGTGCCCCTCAAACTCTTTATCGCAGAGCATACGGATAACATTACTCATCAGCTCCTTAGCAAGTTCAAAGGCTGTACAATGCTAAATTCCACCAACTTTAGCTCTCTAAAAATTGCCATTTCCTTCTACTACTCTAATTCATCGCTATGCATCAATTTTATCTTTTTTTTCATTGTTCGTCAATATCAACCGAAACGATTGCCTTATCGTCATAATAGATTTTCATTGAAACATGTAAGTATGTACATTCAATAAAAGTCTCATGATCTTCAAAATGCACATTACAATTCTGTATAAATTCATCTTTTTGTTTGATTGGTTCTTCACTTGTATGACACAACTTAATACGATTATTATGATGAATCATATGTTTGGCATGATCCACGATGGATAGTTCTAGAATATTTTGTTGATTGGCCTTTAATAGATATACATTTTGCATCGTACTCAAAGATAAAAAAGAGACAATTTGAAGCACTAGAAATAAACACACTAAACTTACTTCACTGGCATATCCATTAATAGAGTTCAAAGTCATAGGTTTTATTCTTCTTTTTAAACCAAACATAATATCCATCTTCTTTCTTATAAAATATAGCCTCATCAATTTGTTCCATATAGATTTCATAGCCAGGACTTTTCACAATGCGATGCTTATCAAAATACAAGACTTTCTTTTCATGATTTAAAATGTAGCTTAAACCATCCGATTCAATTTTCAAATCATTTGACTGTGCCAATTCTCTTCTTAATTGTAAAATCGCAAATTGATTCTGTGTATCTACATCCATATGCGCAAATTGTAAAGCACAACGCATCAGCATGCACCCTAATAAACTGACTAGGCTTGTGATAAACAAGGCCAATAAGGCTTCAATCAGAGTAAAACCATTTCTTTTCAATTTTCTCATCGATTTTAAGATTCCTTTGAAAATATAAAGTATATACACCATTCAATAATAAACTTACACAAATCAAGATCACAAAAAACGCAAATAAGGCATCTTCTAATAAAAAACCATTACTCTTTTTCAAGACGAACCCTCCCAGCACCAACCTGAAACACTAGTTTCATTTGACTGGATGCATTTTGACAATGTAGAGATAGAGCCTTCGACATATTGCCCTTGGCATTGTAGTAAAAGGATACCGAATCACATACAATATCATTTGGTATCAAATATTCCTCTTCATCTACATAAATCTTATCATTTAGCTTCACATACACTTTTTTATGTTCGACATATGCTTTTTCCTGGGCTGTAATACATAGAGTCTGCAGATTCTTCATAAACACATATAAAGAAGAGTGCATACGAAAGGATATTCCAAATCCAAGCATAGAAACAATGAAGAGCACGATCAACATTTCAACTAAGGTAAAGCCATTCTTATTGGGATACGGCTTGTCCATCCACAATCACCACTTTACTATGATCCGGACAAGTATCCTGTCCCTTTTTTAAATACCCAAAATCAATAAGCTCTTGCACACTGGTTGGTGTTTCTAATTGATCAATTTCATACAACATGATTTGTGAGTTGACAATTTCAAGCAAAGCTTCACAGCCCTTATTGCGAATGATCTTTTCTTTTTGTTGAATGATATTTGCAAGTTTCTAGCTCTTTATTTTTCTTTATTTTTTATTCATCTAGTTTACTTTATGTTCTCATACTTTCTCATTTTTGGCTACTTTTTATTCCATTGATTCCAAAAAAATATTCCATCTGTTATGCCACGTGCTTTATGCCATTATGCCAAAAACATATTATTGTTTCTTTTCCTTATAATATAAAAACAAAAAAGCCTCCCGCTTGGTAAGGAGACTCTTTTGCATAAGTTTTAGTTATCTTTGAAAGGGTTGTGTCCATCCATGAAGAACACATCAATAATATAGCATATAAATTTTGAGATTTGTTAAAAAACAAAAAAACCATACCTGGATGTGATAGGTATGGGAGAGTTTTGGTGACAATTTTTAAAAGAGGGAGCTTTTAGCAATTGTCACATTCTTTGTTTTTGCTAGTTGCCTACAAGAGAAAAGTGAAGATACTATTACACGTCTGCAATCATTTCTACACAAAAGAGAGCTTCGGCCTTTATCACTCTGCTTTTCCTAGCAACATGATTATATCATAGCAACATGAATTTTATATAAAAAGACCACCTTTCAAGTACTACTAGTCTGTACTCTATTCAGTGGTAAGAAAATAATTTTTCTTTGTAGTCGACTTTGCATAAAAATAATATCAATCAGTCACGCTTGGAATAACTATAGATCAATACTAATAAATCCATATGCCTAACTTGGATTTGTACATCAAGCTAACATGGTTCACTTAGAATTCATCATGTGTTGGCCTTTGTCATTATAACATAGCAAAAACTGCCACACAACTAAATGCGTAGCAGTTTCGTTTCTCCTTGTTCCTATAATTGGTACATGAGATAAATGAATACAATTGTATTCCCCTAAGCATAGATATTATACCACGTTATGGTATTGGTCGCATTGTGCACTCTGCTAATCTATGTGCATATATTTTAACATATAAACCTATTTTTTGCAGATTTTGTCCAAATTCGAGTATTTAATGTCGTATTTTGTACATTATGTACGATTATTTGAACAATTTAGCTATTTTTTCAGCAATCTTTAGCAACAGTTCAATTAATTTATTGATTCCTGTCACATTGATTTTGTTTTCGCTATCGTCTTTAGAATCTGTATTTGGTTCATCTTTTTTGTTTTCTGAACCATTTTCATCCTTTTTATCGTCTGTTGATTCATCTTTCTTTGGATTTGATTTATAAAAATCAATATCATGGAAGATTATATCTTTGTCGATTGGGTTAGCTGCGTACTGATGGATAACACCGACACTTGATTGGTCTGATTGAATATTTCCATCATTTGTTCCCCAATTTGCAATCCAAATAGGATAAGTTGTTTCTACAAATGTTCCTAACCAACTAGTGCTAGTATAAACACCTGTATAATATCCCTTAGCACTCATATAGTCGCAGAACACCTTGCAAGAGAATGAACATCTTTCTTTTGTAAGAACACCAGCTTTCTTCTTGTAATTATCTGCATCCTCCATATCGAACCATACACCTAATTGAACATTTCTATCTTTGATTAGATTGTATACATATTCCGCTTCGGCACGTGCTTGACTATCATCTAACGCATAATCATATACATAAACGCCATAAGGAATTTTTAATTGTTCACACTTGTTTGCGAAGTATTCAAATTTCTTATCGGTATATTCTCCGTAAGATGCACGCAAGATTACGAAATCATATTTAGATAAATCTATATCTGAACTGTTATGTTCTGAAATATCAATTCCATATCCCTTAACATTCTTAGTGTAGTCTGTTGTAGTTGGTTTTGAAGGCTCTGTAGAAGGCTTAGAGTCCTCTTTCGTATCTTCCTTAGTATTTGTATCAGGTGCACTAAATTTCGCCCACATTTGCGTTCTATCCTCTGTGGCGGACACTGCAACAAAGAACTTTCTATCTCCTTCTTTTCCTACAACATATCTATGTCCATTTGTAACGCACTTCCAATAATAACGAATCTTATCTCCTGCGTTGCATTGGCCAAAGATTTCACCACTTGGATTATCATAGTGCTTATGAACACCATCAACAGTGAATTCTGCAATTCCATCTTCTTGTGTTAATTCAATATCTTTTGTTTCAGGAGCGCCGATTGTGGCCCATGGCTCAACACCATATGATTCACTACCGCTTACTGCTGCAAAGCATCTAACACCGTTAGTGTGAATCCATGATATATATCTATGTCCATTTCCAATCCACTTTTCTGTATAGACTTGCTTTTCACCTTTTACAAATGTTCCGTATGAAGCACCTGTTGGTGTATCTCTATGAATAATGATAGCAGTGTCATTTTTGAAAGTTGCCATTCCATTCTCTTTAATCAATTGAGAAGCATCATATGTAGAAGCATTTGTATAGAATTTAGGTCTTAAATATCCCCAAATAGCTCCTTGATAATTCAGTGGCCATAACATGGCTTTAGGGTTGCCTAGAACATTCTGAGAGAGTGCTCTGCCTTCCCAATAGATAAATATATGTCCGTATCTTGCATCCCCGCCTACAGACACTCCCACGTCACCATTTTGGGGAGCACCCGTAACAACATCAAAATAACTTAAAACACCATTATTTGCTCGATTGAACCACCAATCTTTGGCATGGCCACGTGCAATACATGGTTTCCCTCCCCATGCCATCAATCCTTGAATCAACGAAACGCACTGTCCACCATATGGTTCTTCGCCTTGAACATAATTAATGTTCATTATTTGCCCTTTATTGTTAAAAACCTTATTGATAGCATAGTTATAAAACTCTTGTGGAGTTCCCATTTTTCATCCTCCTTAGTTTTTATCTAGCAGAAAGTCTTGGATTTCGTCTCTAGTCTCTTGGAGTTTGTCTTTGTCGTTTTCAGAAAGCATATTGTTGATGATCGCAATGTTTGCTTTTAATGTCAAATTACCACGTTGCTTATCTTCTTCTAATCTTTCTTCATGTTCTCCTAATCTTCGAGAGTGTTCATTCAATTCTTTCTTAATCCCTTCTTGTGTGATAACTAAACTTTCAATTGATTTTATTCTCTCATTGTCTCTTGCTAACCATTCTTCGTGTTTTCTAACAGTTTCTTTTAAATCGTCATTAGGTTTCTTTACCTCTTTAATGATTTTTACAACTCCCCAAACGGAAGCAATTAAACCGCAAAGCCATAAAACATATTCTAAATCAATAGTGATTACTTTCACTATTAGTCACCTTTGACGTTGATTTTATCAATTCCGTTATCTAATTGAATCTTAACGTATTCTTCAATTTCATCAAAAGTACTTTGAACGATTTCACTAATCATTTCTTTTGTAATGATGCCATGTAAAGCATCAGGCACTAGATCATAAAGCTTACCAACAACTTCTTCAAATTTTTTACCACCAGCATTAGTTGTATCTTTGTAGTTATCCTCTGCTTCTTTAATGTAAACTACCGCTTGTGCAGTGATTTTAGCAATCACTTCTTGAACTTCTTTTGCTTTAGTTTTAGCTTTTGTACTGAATTTAAAATATAAAGCCAATCCTCCACAAACCAAAGTAGCAGCAGTCTGTAATAAAGTTAAAAAATCTTGTACATTCATAAATTTACACCTCCAAAAACATTTCATCTCTCTCATATTTTCTGAGGTACTGTTTTATGGCATCTCAATTATATAATGAAAAGAAAAGGACGTACATTCAACGCCCTTGTTCTTTACTTAAAACATCAATTCCATACATATATAGAATCTCATTTTGTTCTTTGATGATTTTATTTTGCTTATCAATAATATCTAATAAATATTGAATATACTCGAAATTACTCAAAATCAATCAACTCTTGATATTCTGCTTTGGTGATTTTCTTTTTCTTATAAGCTTGTTCTACTAAGAAAATATAATTATCTTTGCTATACTTTCCGTCAATCACCCTGATTTTTTGATTACTCAAAATCTTGTACATGAGCCATTCCCTCCGTTTCTTCTTCCTCAACAGGCAATTCAATGCCTGCCATACAAGCAACGTATTCTGTTAGAAACTTTTGATTTGCCAATTCATCTTTAGTAGATTGAACTTGAGAAGCTTGATATTCTTCTTCTGCTTGTTTGTCGATAGAAACATCTAATTGTTTGATAATCATACTTTTATCTCCTTCCATAGATTAGCGTAATACGCATCTATTCTTTGCAACAACTTGTACGTATTTCCTAATTCTGCGTGTGATTTCCAACTATGAAGGCTTGCATCAATTTCTTCTTTTGTCATTTCACATTTCTTGGATTTAATGACTTGTTTCTTTAATTTTCGCCTTTCATGTTTTATATTTTCTGAACTTAGGTTGTAATATACCTTACCCGTTTTTGATAATGTAGCTTTAAATCCAAGAAACATAAATCCTTTATCTATTCTTAGAACTTTGGCTTTCTTTGGGTTAGGTTCAAACCCTAATTCGATTAACTTATCACAAACTATTTTCTTCCATTGCTTCGCTTTTTCTTTGTCATTTGTAATCAAATAGGAATCATCCATATATCTTATGAAGCTTTTACAATGCAGTTTTTCTTTGATGAAATGGTCTAATTCATTTAATAAGCTTATGCCAGCAATCTGAACCATTTGAGAACCTGGATTATACCCTACGTCTCCCGTATACTGTGTATCTAACACATCTTGTGACATACTAGCAGTATCTGAATCGCACATCTTATAAAAACATTCATTGACATCTTTATGTCTCATATTTTGATAATATCCATGTATATCTATCCATACAACATACCCTACATTTGTTTTGTTGTTGATGTAATATCTATGAAGATATTGTCTCATTACATCCATAGCTTTCTTTGTTCCTTTAAATTTTTGACAAGCTATATTTGTATAAACAAAGTGTTTTGTCGTTTGAGGATATAATGAATTATCGTTAATACTACGTTGATAAACTCTATCCCTGAAAGGAATACTTAAACACTCCCTTCTTTTTGGATATGTAACAATAATTGGTTTAGGTTTTCTGTTTATCCATGTATCATTCTGTAATTGTTCTTCCATCTTCAAACAATTTTCTACACCATTTAATACAAATGATTTAACACTTGGTTTCCAAGATACATTTTTCTTACATTTCAACATTGAATCAAACAATTGATCGTAGTTTGTAATATATTCTTTTATTTTCAAAATAATAGTTTCCTTCCGTCATAGTTAGCTACCATCTTTTTTTAAGAGGCTCTAACATCGGTGGCAAAATACACTGATTTATGTATATTCTGCGGTATTGTTCGCTCTAATGAGCAGGGATGAGGTTCCTTGTTTACACATATCAAATCGTATCAACATCTAAGGTTGACCATATAGTTTAAGTTGATAAACAATCGGGGCGAACGTATTCGCATTGGAAGCGTTGTTGTTGTTGACATTGCCACTAGTGTTCACATTCCACGTATTACAAGCATTGCCTTGGTTGGCTGAACGCAAACGGACGTTCTGAGAATCAACCTACATCCCGTATGTATTAGTATTTATTAATAATTACTAATTGATATATTTTGCATATCGCTCTTTATCTGCATTATGCCATGCGATATACATTCTCTTTACTGTTACTACTTGATTAGTCCAATATTTAACTCGTTTTCCACGAATGTTAAATAATGTCTTTGCTACATCTATGTCAGACAATAAATCTATACAAAGGAAAATGGCTTCACGTTGGTATCTACTGCGTTCTTCCCATCTTTCATGTCCTGTCTTACCTTGAACATAGATTGCATTTGCTCTTTTTCCTAGCCTGTATATATCTTTTGCCTTCTTAATCATGTCACCCGTCATTGTCTGATAATACTCAGGCGGAAAATTGTTTGTGTTTGAACAAATCTTTACAGTATACAAAGACAAGTTTCTTGCTTCCCATAAACAATCCAACATTTTATTTGTCGGTGTATCAGGTACATTTCTTTCATTTACATTAGTTGCCATTCAATAATTCCTTTCCTTGTATGGGGCAGTACGTTGTCTGCCCCGATTTTAGATTTATGCGATGCAAACAAGCGGGGCGAACGTATGCGCACTGGAAGCGCTGTTGCTGTAGACACCGCCACTAGCGTTCACATACCACGCATAACAAGCATAGCCTAGGTCGGCTGAACGCAAACGGACGTACTGAGGTGATGTTTTATTTGCAACGGAATACTCAACCATATTTGGATAATCTGTCCACCATTCGCAAGGTGTTGTACGTCCGCTTCTTCTTTTCCAATAGGTGTGAACATCACCTTCACCACTAGTTTGTGGTTTAATGAACATCTGAGATAGTGAAGGTAACGTAACATAATCATATGTAATATCCTCTGCACCTTCATCATTTACAGTGTTAGCGTAAGTAACCACCTTTACTTTTTTTAAACAATTTAGCATTTCCTCAGGCATACCACAAAGGAATCCGTCTTTAGAAGCTAATTGGTCAGGACAAATATCCCATTGATCCTGAGGTGTCCACCACTGTCCTTTTGGCTTACTTGAGTTTAGCCATTGTCGTAACGCAGATGTTTTCCAACGATTCCATCCATATGCCAATTCTTGTACTGAGTTTAAATTTCCACTTCTACTGTCATATGGGATTGTTCCTAGATTTGTTCCACCACTACCAACAGTAACATTTACCGTCTCATTTAATGTAATTCCATCTTTACCATATGAATAGACTTTCCAATTAGATGGTGCTTGGTCGGGTGCTCCATAGCATCCAGCTAATCTACCGCCTTTTTCTACAGGCTTTGTCAATGTAAATTGGTAATTGATTCCTGGCTTAACATTGTTCCCCCATGCCTTAGCAAAATCGAAATTGTAAGTGCCAGCACTAAGTCCATCAGGACACGCTAGAAACGCTCTCTGATGCGAAAATTGAATACCAAAAGGCAAGGTATAGTGCGTTTGTAACCACATTCCAGGGACTACTTCTCCGTCCTCTAAAGTCATATCTTCAAAGTGGTTTACTTGCCATGGCATATCGTATTCTTTTGAATCAGCGGTATCTGTCCATTTTTCAATTAACTGCGTACCAATAGCAAACGCACTTTCACCGACTCCGTTAGCAATTAATGTTCTTACTTTCTGCCAATCCATTGATTGATGTGAAATTCCGTTTTGAGCAATAATATTTAATGCTTTTACAATTTTTTCTCCTGTTTCATCTGTTAAAATTCTGTGTTTTGCCATTATTCTTGTACCTCCTGAACAATATATCCTTCTTCGTCTACAGATAATCCCAACGCATCAAATTCTTGTTTAAGTCTACTTACACCTAAAGAATCGTCTAATTGTTGGATTGTACCTTGTTTGGTAGCTTCATTATCTTGGACGATAATCAAATCTGTTTTGGAAATGCCTTTACTAGAAGGCAGTTCTGCAATTCTAACACCCATTTATATGTACCTCCTAACTACCATAGTTTGTATGACGTAGAATCTTACCTTTCTTGTTGAAATAAACTGCTTTTACTTTTTTTATAACTCCATTGTCATTATAGAAAACTCTAGCAGTTCTTAATCGTTCTTTACCGAGAACATCAACAATCAAGTTATCTCCATTCTTGGCTAGAATATCTACACCATCTTTTGTAAGAATATTTTCTTCATACGTATTTGAGTTATAAGCAATCTTCAATTGGTCAATTAAAGTTTTAAAAACAAATGTAGCACTATCAGATTTAGAACCAAAGTTATCTACAATACGAACATATAGTGTATAACTTGTTTCAGGGTTTAAATCATTTAGAATAACTCCAATATCAGTTCCTACGTTAATCCAATTTGAATCATCTAAGGAATATTCGTAATGATCTATTGTAGCTCCTTCATTTACGGAGAATCCATACCAAGAAAAACTACCTCCATGAGGTGTGATTCCCATACAACCGATACCACCTACATTTGGTTTTGCAGTGTTCAACGTTGTAAATGATGTACTAGCTGCCAACGAAGGTTGACCGTAGTTATCGACCATTCTTACATAGAATGTATACTTTGTATTAGCTTTTAAGCCACTAAGAGTTAAACTAGTTTCTTTATCTTGTCCTGTCCAAATTTTTCCGTCATTAGATGTTTGGTAAGAATAATCTGTAGCCATATCACCTAACGAGAATCCACTCCAACTAACTTTTGCAGAGTTAGATGTTATTGAACCCGAAGAAACAGTTCCTCTTGAAGGTGAGTTAGGATATTTAGTTATCGTAGTAAAATCTACTGCTTTACTCCAAACTCCATTGTATTTTCTTTTAAAACGATAATATCCTGTATATTTAGTGTTTGGTTTTAGCCCTGTCCACGTGTCAACGAAAGGAGTATCGGCTTTAATAGCTTTATTCCACGTTTCCCATTTTTTTCCGTCTCTACTCCATTGGTTTTCTTCGGAAGCAAACGGAACGGATATAGTACAGTACATTGTTTTATATGTACTTCCAACATTACTGATTGTTGCCTTGTCTGCGGTTCTATCAATTTTAGGAAGTGAGATGTCTACTACATTTGTGTTATAAGGGCTTCCTATAGCCCCTGTATATGTTCCATTAAACCAATAATGCACTTTGCTTGATGCATTACCATTAGAATCGTGGTCAACAGTAAATGAACCGTTTTGTAGAATATATTCCTTGTTAGTGCCAGCCCCACCATCGCTTAGAGTAGCGTGCGAACTGTAATTTGGTGCTCCTGTAACTCCAGCAGACCAATCTTGTTCTACACGATAGCCTGAATAGCTTGGGTTTTTATTTTCAACTAAAACCCTTGTTCTTGTATGGACTGTAGACCTATTGTTTACGACATCTTGTTCACTCCATGCGTAAACTTGGAAATACATATTACATCTGCCACTGTATGACCAAATTTGATGATTTCCAAGTAATGCCCATCCTCCACCTACATAAGCCATGGATTAGTCTCCTATCTGAAAGTAGAAATATCCGTTAGGGCAATTTGTCGTGTTTGGGTCGGCAGTTCCAACTTTATAACGAATTGATTCGATATTTACTGCATGATTTTCGTCAGGTGGTATCGTTACGTTATTAACTTTGATTGTTTTGATAGGCACTAATTGATCTACAACTTCTTGTTTAATATATCCAGCATCATTTTGAAGCTCAGACACATTTTTGGGTATTTCAGTTTTCTTTGCATATACACTAGCTATATCTAGATTGACAATATAATCAACAGGACTAATTGTGTTTCCATCTAATTTAATAGTTGTGATAGGCACTTTGATAGCAATATTTTTGTTGTTATCTTTGGCAATGTTTGTTCCGTTTACAGAGATTGTTTTAACGAATTGATTTAGAATTTCCATTAAATCTAATTGGTTAGAAATATCACCAATCATATTTCCCCATTTGATTTTCAAATTTGCATGGTCATTGATTACTTGAATTTCTTTCCCGTTGTAGATATAGAATAATCCTTTTGAATCAACGTATGCATGGTCTCTACTTGGATTAGTAATATCATTTACAGAATCAACGATTTCTAGCCAAAATTCGCAATCACCATCTCTTACAGGAAACGCTACCGCCATATCTTTATTACATACTACAGGTTGCATATTATTTTCCTCCAGCTTTCATAATGTCTGCGAAACAAGATGCACAAGATGTAATTTCTACACCTAAGAACTTAGTACAAGCTTCAATAAACTTCTTGTTAATCTCCAAAGCAATATTCAATAGTTCAGGGTCTCTATCCGAAGCTTGATACGCTTCAAACGCAGTGTACATAGCCATACTTAAATGTTTAACTAAACACCACTGTTCTCTATCCCCTTCACCACCGAAAGAATTGTATAGATAAAGCATTTGAGAACGTCTGATATTGGCATAATCATCAATTTCATTCTTTAGTGCTTCAATCTTTTCTAAATTATCAGGAATTTCTTCTTCACTAATTAATCCATTCTCAACCTCTGAAATACGTTTTTCTAATAAGGTTTTAGCGTGTAGTTCTGCACTTGCAATTTGTGTAAAACTACGGATAATATCTTCTCCAATTCCCGAAGTGCTATATTTGTTTTCCATCTACACAACCTCCTTTTTGTATGCTTTGATAGACAATCTAGCAGACTGTTGTTTTTGTTTTCTTTTAAAGTCAATTTGTTGACTGTTCAATTTCAATAACGATATGGCAGACTGCCAATCTCTAGGATTTTGTTTTACATGATTTGATAGGTTTTCAATTCTTTGCTCATATCTGTTCATAGATGCCTCTTATCTGTTTACATGACTATATTTAAGATAATTTACTAACGTACAATCAAAATTACCATTTCCTGTTACTTTGATTGTTTTATATCCTGGGTCTAGTATTCTGTTTCTATCAGCTTCTGAAAGATACCCACAAGCTTTAAGAACATCGAAGTTAGAATATTGCCCAGGCCATAATCCATTGCCTGTAATCCAAGCTCCATTGAATTGTTGCTTGAAATATGGTGTCATGTCTATTCCTTCAATCTCGATATTAAAGTTTGTAGCAGTAGAATTATCTATTACTAGTTTAAACTCAAAACGCTCATAATAAATCAAATCCTGAGAAATTGACATTCCTATTACCGCTGGTTTAGAACTCGAACATCCCCATCTAGGGAACTCGTACCCATAAAAATCAACTGTGTGGTTTCTACGTTGAATGGAATTGTATCTTCCTTTTTCTTTCAAATCATAGACACTATCGGCTAATATATTTATTGCCTTACTAATATCCATAACTAATCACTCTTTCCGTCTCTATCCGTTCTTAGGAATTTCTCTAGTGTCAATGTATCTATTTCAATTCCTGTTTTATCTATTTCTCTTTGTAGACTTGTGATATAGAACCAATCGTCTTGTTTTAGAATACGTTTCATGTATCTATTGCAACTTCCTAATTGCAATAAATTGAGATCATAAATAAATCTGATTCTATCGCCTACGTTTACTTCTTTAGGTAATGCTTCACAAGAAACGTTGATAGCAAACTTTCTTCTTGCATTAATTAGTTTTCTACAGGCGCAATCATATACAACCTTGGCCGCATAAATTCTATCGTTATCAGTAATGATAGTTGTTCCGTTTGTAGACTCGGGGTCAATGCTCTGTTGTACATAAACGCTCTTTACTCTGAAAATACCAATGATATTTGATGTACTGATTGTTGTTGTATTGCAATATGGATAAGGTTGGTTTTGGCCAAAGAAATTTGCTCTACCATTACCAGCATCAGAAACGTACATTGCAACGTGTGATGCAGGTGTGTCACCACCTCTTCCAAATATGCACCAATCACCAAATTGAGGTGTATCAACATAATCAAAGTATTGAGAATAGCCTAATTCATCTCTGTTATACCAAATGTAATCTGCATATCCATCGCCGCCTATAGCTCTCGTAGGGTCGGGATAATTTAATGTCTGCAATGCTTTTTTCCATGCATCTACACATTGATATGGTTGTTCAACTGGCACACCATCCATGTCGATAGATTGACCATTCCATGTGTTGATATAGTTCTGAGCGTTCCAAGGCCTAGCTTGTGTCTTATCTTTATCCGTTGTAGTGCCGTTATCGTCTTGTTCCCACTCAGGAATCAAGCCATAGACACGTTGAGCAAATTCAATACGTTTTTGATACTGCAAATCAATAGATGTATCTCCACGCTCATAATCTGCCATAAAAGCCATTACCATGTAATTCATATCTGCTTCCATGTGTGACCATTGTTGAAATGTGATGTTATAAGAAGAAGTAGGAATCCAAGGCCCATTTGTAGCGTTTGTTGACCATTCTTCAACCAACTTAGCTACTTCTCCTTTTCCATACATTGTGTAGCTTGAATATCCATGAGAACCGAGCCAATTGGTGATTCGTGTGTATGGAGTCCACTGAACTAATCCAAATCCTTTTTGAGAATCAGGAACATCACCCATTTGATACAAGTTAGGGTTTAATGTTGATTCCACATGACACGAACCACATAAAGCAGCAATAGCAGATTTACTCCAAATATCTTTTAAAGAGTGCCATAAAGCTTTAGCGTTGTTTATTTCCTCTGTATCAGTTAAAAATCTTTGTTCTTTAGGAATTACCCATTTGTAATCCTTAGAGTCTTTTGTCATATCCTCTAAGCTAAATGGTGATAAATCATCAAATGCAAATGTTCCTTCAATAAATACACCACTTTCATATCCAACTGATTCCGTATCAATAATTGAGTATTCCAATTGATTGTTAGGAGCTAATTTAGGAAAGTCTACATATTCATAATCACGCTCGTTATTAATGTTTGATCTCAAAATAACTACAGGGAATTTTGGATTCTGTAAGCTTTTATCGTTGTACACTTCTCTCAGTGATAAAGACGACATACCGCTATCAGATTTATTAGCATAAACTGTAGCTAGGTTAATAACATCTGAGAAATCAGTTTCCATTGTTGGTTCGCCAATGATTCTGTAGTTTCTTCCTAACGTTGGTTTATTAGAAAGCATAACAGGTTGTTTCTTCCCAAAATATCCAATTTCAACTTGCTTATCATTTGTAAATGGCACTCTCCAATAAACAGATGGTGTCAATTCACAAGTTTTAGTAAGTGCATCCAATTTAGATTGTCTAGAATAAACGTAGTCAATCTTTTCATTATCAATTTCAGTTTCAAAATTCATCTTCCACTGAGTCGAATAATACATATCTTCGCTTTCGTATACGTTCTTTATAAGAGCGTTTTTAACCGCATAATTTGTTGGGACTTGTCTGTATGTCCATTCATTGATTACGTGCGTTAGAGATATGTTTAAACCACTTACAGATGGTTTATAGTCAGTAATCATTCCGTAGAAAACTCCACAATCCATGATTACTCGCATTTCTTTTCTTCCTGAGATTAAATCGTAGTATTCGTTAGGAATTGTGATTTGCATTTCAGGTACTGTCATCAACTCATTTGAAAAACTGATTGTGCTTAAAGCCTCTCTGAATCTTTTCTTAACTTTTCCAAATTCTAATATTTCAAAGTAAGGAATCATGTTTACTCCTAACTACCAATTTTGCCTTGTCCTACCCATTTACCATTTTTTCTAATTCTACTTGACCCTTGGTTTTCTTTATTTGCTTTATCGGCACTGTACTTGCCAATAGTGGCCCAAGAACCTTTAGCTCTCTTTTTAAACCATCCTGTAGCTCTATCCAAAGAATAGAATATACCGCCTTTTCTTACTGCCCATGGTCTAAAATCAGGGATAACCTGTTGGATAGAATATATATTCTCGTAAGGGAATGTAGCATCTTCACCTCTTAATTCAACTTTAACGTGTGTTGTATCTGTTGGAAGTTGTAACTTGCCACTCCATTGACTGTTTTGTGCCACTGTTTCCCAACCTGATGAATAAGCCAATGGCCATGTATCTGCATGAGAGAATATTACTTGATTATAAATCTCTCTCCATGAGGCTTTGCTGTTGTTAGAAACACTAATGATCAAAATATAGTTGTATCTTCCGCCATACTGTACATACTTTCCGTTACCTGTATATGTACCAGCATCCGTTACACCATAACCAACTAAATCTAATGTGAAAGTAACACCATAGTTTCCATCATCTGAAAAGTTGATACCTTTTCCATACCCTTTAGCATGGGCGGTAGCAAGAGGAAATCCAAAGTCTGCGGTATTGCCTGGATTTCCGCCTAATACTACGTTATTGTATGGCCCTGTGTTATCGTAAGCTCCATGAAAGTTTTGCCATGTCATTAAACACCACCAGCCAAATCATTCTCAGAACTTCCATTATTAGTACGGATGTATGAGTTTCCGTCAGGAGTACCACCAAAAATATTGATATTACCTGTTGCAATGCTTCTTCCGTCATTGAATTTTCCTTCAAATACAGTATCTCCTGTTTGTTTCCATGCACCACTGTTTTTAAGATTTGTAAGAATCTTTTCAACTGCACTGTACATATCTCCAACGCTGCCTTCAAGTTTTCCAACCTTATTTTGTAAATCTCTGATAGCATTCCAAAGCTTTTGGATTTCTGCCCATAGCTTTTCGATTTCTTCCCATTGCCCACAATCAGAACAAATCATTACATCCATGATACTGATTAGGTTCTTTTCCAAATCTTTGATAGCTTCTTTTGTGTCGCAAACATCAATTGTATCTATCTTTTCTAGCAATCCACCTAATAAGCAATCGTTCATATCGTGCATATCTGTACAGTTATTGTGGCCCTTGTTTTCAAAGCCTTGGTTTGCTTTAAGATTTGCACAAATAGTATCTGTTACACCTTTTTGAATGAAATTACTGCTTGTAGCTTTTAAAGAATCGCAAGCAGAACAAACATCTTTATTCATTTACGTGTACCTCCTAATCTCTACAGATAACGAAATTTACTTTGTTATCATTTACAAAACGAGTGTGTAGAGATATTTCATCATCTTCTAGCCAATCAACATAAATAGAAAGGAATTGCAACCAATTCGTTGTTTCTCCAGCTTTTACTGTTCCACTCATGCTTAATTCCACTGTTTTGTTAATATCTTCTTCAAATGAAGCATTTGTGATTTTTTGATATACCAACGATCCACTCTTATTAGGAACACGAATTGAAACAGTAGGAGCTGAACCAGCTTGAACTCCTGTCATTTTATAAGAATAGTGTTTCAATGTAACACTATTGAATTTGTATGTAGCACTCTTATCTTTATTAGGTTTCATACAGAAATCTACTTTTCCTGTAATGACTCCATCTGCTACCTTCGTATATCCACTTGTGTGAATCCAATCTGAATACTTGAATGTGAAATTACCTTGTCTGTCAATTTCAACGCTCAATCCAGGTGTAGACTGTTGAATAGTATATTGTGTTTCAATTGCTAAATTTTGAAGTTGAAGATTATACAACTGGTCTTGCAATCCACACATCCAACAAATCATAGCTGCTTTCATGTTGTAATCATTGTTAGCGTATTGGCTCATGAATAATTTCCAATCACACAAATCAAATCCATCTATAATGTCATATAAGCCTTTTGTAAGGCAATCGTTGGCATTTTCCATGTCTGTACACGTATTATTGCCATTATCAGGATTTAAGCCTGTATCGTTTCCTAAAGACGTACAGATTGAATCTGTAACACCATTTTGGATAAACTCTGCACTGCTATCTTTTAGCTTTCCACAAGCAGTGCAATAACTCTTTACATTTGCCACTGCAAGCCTCCTTAATTTGTAAGTTCATCAACATCTATATATACACAAGCCATCTTACAACATGAGCCTGTGACAACTAATCTATTCATTCCATGATGTACTGTGAATCCAAATTCATCTTCAATTACTAGATTATCTAAATCGACTTCCTCTGATGCACAACATCCATCTGCGGTAAAGTATAAGTTCCAACTTGAATCAAGTGTTAAAATTCCATCATATTCCCCTAGAATCATCATCTTGTTTCCGTTGATTTCAATTTCAGGGTTTTGGAATTTACCATCTAGAATCAATTTGACCTTATCTGTATCTAATATTGTTCCGCTGTAGAATCTTCCAGCAATTGATTCGACACAATAATCTTTTTTACAGATTTTATTCTTAATCAAATCATCACCGAAAATTTGTTCACCTTTGATGCAATCGTAGACAATCTTGTATGAATTGCCACAATTCATAAAATCTTCCAATGCCTTAGTTCCCATTACACATAAAGATGTTTCCTCTGTAATGTCTCCACAATCACATAAACATGAATTGCAAGTTTCCATATCAGGAGGACAAGCAACACAACACGATACACATTCTTGAGCATCTCTGAAATCCTCACAATCAAGGATATTACATACAGAATAAGGAACTAAGAATGTTTTCTTTGTGTCTGCAATATGCCATACACCTTCCCAAAGTTTGAAATCAATGTCAATTGATAGATAGCCTTGGTATTTTTTGTAATCTTCACTAAATCCTGTGACATAGGCCCATGCCCAAATCAATTTGTTATCTTGAATTGCCCATAATCTTCCTGGCTTAAGCAAATTCAAATTGAAATAGTCACGTAGGAATCTTCTATCTTCATCATGAAAATGTTCATAATTAAAATTCAATGTTAAGGACAAATCACCTTCCGTAAGAAACTGTTGATTCTTTTGGAAAGCTACATAACTACCATGTCCGTAACTATATTCTTGCGTTGTAGTCTTTGTATCTTGCTTTAGAGAGGCAGAGGAAATCTCCTCTGCACTGTCTATTACAAGATCATTGAACTGAACGTATGTTTTTAAAGGGTTTAAGTTATAACAATTCATTATGCCAAACCTCTCAAGCATCTACCTACTTTGATAGCCTGCCTTCTTTCGTTTCCTTCGTTGAAAGCAATACTGTTATTCGTAACACGATTATCGTTATTGTTGATAGTCACATTTTTATTAACAACACTTCCAACATGAGAACCATATCTAGTAGACAATTCTCTGAACGCACCTTTCAAGTCCATGTTGTTTACTTTGTCCAAGAAACTTTGACCTGCGTTCTTAACTGCACTACGTTTCATCACATACTCACCAGGAGTCAACATAGCAGGTACTGTATCTGTTCCGCTAGGTTTCATAACGATAGGTTGTCCACCTTTTTTTAAGTAAACTGGGCCACCCTTAGCAAACTTAAGATTGTTTCCTTTTGATTCGTTACCTCTGTTTACTGTAGGAGTAGTTGTACCACCTGTATTAATGTTTCCCGATTGATTGTTGAACGCATTTTTAAATGCACTTCCTAAGTATTGTCCTAAATCTGTGAATCGTGTTGAATATCCATACATCATAGTAATCTGATTAGAGATTGAACTAGACATATTAGAGATACCTTCACTGAATCCACTCACAACGTCTTTTCCAAACTTCTTACCTACTGATTTGAAGCTTTTCTTCTTCAATGTAGTTTTAGCATTATCAATCTTAGTTCCAAATGAACCTTCAATATCAATGCTTTTGAAGCCTTCAATAATTCCGTTGGCCATTTCTGTACCCGAAGTATTAAATTCCGATTTCATGTTAGATAAAGTTGTGGCCATGTTGTGGAATGAATTAACGATTGAGTTTACTTCCTTAACAACATCCGTAGTAGCTTCTCCAACCTTCAATCCTTTAACATTGTCTAGGAACGTTTGAATACCTGTTGTGACTTCTCCAACCTTAACAAAGTCTAGATTTAATCCAACGATAGAGTTTAAAGTCTCACACGTTTTATTTAATTTAGAAACCGTCTTTTTAACTGTGTCCATGTTCTCTAGATTTTCTGTCAATCCTTTGTTAGTTGCTAAATCATTGATTGTATCTCCAATTGTTTTGATATTTGCTCTTAGCGTTTTAAAATCAAAACCATCAGAATAAACATTCAAAGTTCCAAATTTTAGGATTATATCACCTAAAGTTGTAATTGCATCCAATGCGTTAGTAAATAGCTTAGAATCAGGCATTTGTCTCAAGTTGTAAGACAACATATTCTTGTCTTTTCCTGTACCAACTCCAGCTACAGAAATATAGCCAATAGCTTGAGAAATACTAGTGATTGTCTTTTTAATATCCTCTGCATTTGGTAAAGGATTGTTAGCAATCGTTGCTTGCAAGTTTCCAAATTCAGGTACAATCTGTTCCAAAATCTTCAATGTATCTAAGAACTCCTGAGCATTTGTAGAGTTTAAATTAGATTTAATACTCTTTGTAACATCAGGGAAAACAATCTTCTTCATTGATTCAACAACACTAGCTACATTCTTTAAAATGCTTGTACAATTCTCAACGTTAATTGAACTTCCGTTGATATTAGACATTTTAGATAAGCTAGAAGCCATTGTTGTATAGTTCTTAACGATACTGTTTGCATCTGCAATGTTTGTTGCACTAGATGTACTAACTGTTGGGAACTCAAAGTCATTAATACTCTTGATAACTTCTTGAATATCTTTGAATTGATCGTTGAAAGAACTGCTATCAATGCTCATTTCTTGTACTTTTGAAATTGATTCTCCAATTGTAACAAGTTTCTTTAGAATCCTAGTGATATTCCATGTTTCCATGTTCTTCCACAAAGACTCAGAGCTTTTAATAACTTGACTCCACCATGAAGAATATGTTCCTCCACCTTCAAACATATCAATAACATCCATGATACCTTGGATTTTCTTTTTCAATCCTTTTGTGTTTGAAGGAACATTCTTATCTACTTCTTGCATAGCCTTAGCGCAAGCAATCAACGTACCAGCCAATCCTGTTGTTGTTATCATGCCTAATATTTGAGCTAATGTAGTGATTCCACCTGTTAAGACTCCAGCACCGCCTTGAATTCCTGTAATAAGTGTCATAGCACCTATACATTCAAATAAGCCTAATAACTTATCGTTGAACGTGTCGAATCCATCAGGCATTGTTTTGTCTAGCTCTTGCATTGCTTTAGCAAATAGCCATAAAGAACCGCCCTGACCAATCATCATTGCCAATCCTGTAAGAGCGTTATTCATTTCTAATGCTTTTGAGACTGCTGCATTAAGTGCGTTAAATCCCATCATCAATCCCATTACAGAGAATAGATTTGTTAATCGCATAGGCAATGTAGTAATGTCATCAGGAACATTCTTTTCAATTTCCTTTATAGCTTTACAATAAAGAATGATTGTTCCAGCTCCACCAGCTATGATAGCTAATGAAGATAGTTTATTTTTAAATCCAACTGCATCAAAAGTCTTTGGAGTACCTACCGCAGTAGTAATCTCATCTGAACTTTTGAACACATCTTTAATAGAACTAAATTTGCTTCCTAGTTTTCCTAGGAAAGGAATATTGAAACTTTTTCCTTTGAATTTTGAAGCAATGTTTAATAAATCTCCTAAAAGACCAATTCCACCACTTCCAAGTTTCATTAATCTACCAGCCCATTTTAATCCAATTCCAATTTGGATGTAGTCTGATACGAAACGTCCTAATCCTTTAGAAAAGCTTCCATCTCCCATTTCAGTGATTTTATCTTTCACGAAATTATATAGGCCACTAACAAGAGGTTTGAAGAAATCAATTGCTCCTTTGAAATCTTCTAATCCTTGTTTAAATCCACCAATAAAATCTTTGAAGCTAAATGTTTTTAAAACGCTCCATAATTCAGTAAACTTCGTTTTAATGAAGTCTATACCTTCGCCAATTTCTTTTTTATGGCTTCTAATGAAGTTTGCTCCTATATCTCCTAAGCCTTCAACTTTTTGAGAAAGTTTGTAGATATTTCCGTAGATTGTAGAACCTGTTAACTCTGTAGAAACCTCATCTAATTCACCTAACCACTTTTCTTCGGCTTTACTGAATCTCTTAGGAATTAAGTCAAAAGCATTACCGATTGTGGCTACAGACGATTTAACCATAGTAGCTAATGAATCTAGGCCACCACCGCCTTTTTCATCCAACTCAATTAAGGCATCCTCAAATTGTTGTAATGAAATAGTTGGATTTGAACCTGTAAACGCTTCTCTAAACTCTGCAAATGACATATTAAATTTCTTTGCAATAGCAGTTAAGGCTGGTGTCATACCTGCATCTTCCATTGATCTCAATGTACGGGCATCCATTTTAGAACCCATGATTTGAGAATACTGAGTAACCGCATTGTTTACTCCCTCAGAATCTCCACCAAATGTCAAAATGGAATCATTAATTGCCGAGAATAGCTTTTGAGACCTATCTAAATCATGATTGATTGAAGTAAATCTCGTAACATGGCTTAGAGCATCGTCTAAAGTGGTTGGTAGGCCCAAAATGCTTTCATCAAGGTTATCAATCATCTTTTGGATTTTCGTTGTAGAATCGTCTACATCACCTACTACAGTGGACAATGTTCTTTTTGCAACTTTGATAGTATCATATCTCTTAACACCATTTGAAACTGCGTTTCCAATAGTGTTTTGTGCACCTGAAACCAATCTATACAAGCTAGAATATCCAACACCTTGTACTAAGAATCGTCCAATATCTCCTATTGGATTGTTTTGGAAATTCTTGGCAATGTTCAACATACCAGAGCCTAGATTTGACATTTTATTTCCAACATCAAATGTAATCTTACTAGCAGTTTTCAAAGCTTTAGCAGCTTTTTGAAGATTGTTTAGTTTATTCAAGCTATCTTGATAGCCGATAACTTGAGACTCAATGTCTGCTTTTGTGCTTCTTACATCATTCTCTTTTTTGATTGTTTCATCTAGCTTTTTATTTGCATCTTCTAACTTAGAAGAATCAGCTTCTAATTTGATTTTTTCTTTATCTAAATCTGCGATTGAATCATCAATCTCATCAACCAATTTTTGAGCATCATTTAATTCACTGATGTTCGCTTCAATCTTTATCTTTTCTTTGTTAAGATTGTTAATTTTCTTTTGTACTTCATCAATTTCAATGCCAACCTCTCGCATATCGTATTTGAGAGCTTCACGTGCACTGTATAGGTCTTTAAGCTTAACACTTTTATCGTTTTCACCTAGTGTCATGTCGTTAATGACATCATGAATTTCGTTGGCATTAGCTTTTAAATCAATATCAATAGAAAGCTTTTTATTACTCAAGGCTAATAACTCTTTTTTAAGCTCACTAATATCATCTTTAATATCCAATAATTGATTCTTGAAATTAGCTAGATTATCTAAATCTACTTTCATAGCAAGCTTTTGTCTTTCTAAAGCTTCCTTTTCCTTTTTGATTTCTTCTAATCTCGCCTTAATTCTTTCTAATTCTTGGGTGTTAGCGTCAAATTTGAGTTTTACCTTTTCAATTTCTTTTAACTCTTTTTCAAGTTGCTTTATTCTTGCTTCGGCATCCTTAATGTCAAGGACTAACCTAGCACCGACTTCACGTACTGACATCTTCGGACTCCTTCGCTAAATCTGTTTTCTGCATGAAATGAACCGTATATCTGTCAATCTGAGGTATTTTCTTCGTAGAGTTTTTATTCGCCTCATTAATTTCATTCCATGTTTTATCGCTTTGTAGATTTGCGTAGTACCCAAAGGCAACAACTAATTCAGAAACACCCCAATGGTCTAATATCTCATTGGGGCGTATTTTTAGAACTTTACCGACATAATGAGCCATGGTTGAATAAAGATTTAGTTCTGCAAAATAAGTCTTTGCTTTTTTTACCGAATCCCTTTTATCATCCCCCTTATCAATTATTTGATAAAAACTGTTTCTACCTCATTGAATAATTCAGGATATTTGATAATTAGACTAATCATGCAAGTTAAAACTGAATATTGCATCATGTGATCCTCATAAAATTCATCTAATCCTAAGAAAATTGCAACAACTTTATAAAGTCCATCAACTAAATTTGTAGAAGATTGAGCGTATAAATGGAAAATCTGTTCATTCGCTTCATTCATATATGCTTCATAAATCTGAACCATAGTTTTGTTCACTTCTTCATCATCTGCATCTGTTGTAACGTTTCCATCTTTTCCTTCAATGAATTTGTGACCATAGTATTCCTCGATTTCTTGGAATTTTTCTTTATATGGGTCTAGGATTTGTTCTGCATCCAATAGCAATGGTTTTACTTCGATTAAAGCTTCTACCATCTTCATATCTTGTCTAGGAGATAATGTTAGATTTTCAAACTTCTTATCGAACATAACGTATTGCCCTACTCTTTTAGCGTTCTCAGGAACATCAATTTTATGTTCTTCGATTTCTTTTTCAGTGAATCTGAAATTCACTTCAATATCAATTGTTTTAACATCTGTCTTATTTGCATCACCAACAACTGCAATTTCACCACCATTGCCATAGACTGCGTGAGGAGTATCATCCTCACGAGCTACTTTTAACTTTTCAATCATGGCATTTAACTGTGTTGGTTCTAAAATCTTTTGTTCTTCCATCTCATTTGCCTCTCAATTTCTATAAATTAGCGTTAGCTTTGTTTACTACATATACTTCATACCAGTTTCCACGAATATCTTTCTTGAACGCTAAACTAAATTCAAACGCTCCGTCATCGGGGATACCCATTGGGAATGAAGTAATTTTTGCATTGTGGTAAATAAATACTTCTACAGTTCCATCGCTTCTATAACGAGGGATTGTAACTTTTGCTCTCTTATTCTTTAAGCTATCGTTGTTTGCTACATAGTGTTGCAATACATCAACAGTCATTGGATAAGAGATTTTTAATGTTTTACCTACTAAGTTTTTGTTGAAGTAGATTTTTGAACCTTCAACATCTAAACTTGGATTGATTTTACTGTTCAATACTTGGTATTGAGACTCGTCTAAGTTTGCCAATAATGGAGTGTTGATTCGGTTCAATGTAGAATCTGTGATATTGCATTGGTCACTCAATGCTGCATAGATAAATCCACATTCTTCAACATAGTGGTCTGCAATATGGATTGAACCATATTCAGGATGTTCTTTATCTGCTTCAATAACTACTTCCTGAGTACGCATCATAAAGCCTTGAGATTTATCTCCCTTGCCAATGAATGGGTTCATAGTTAAGTAGTTAGATGTTAGTTGAGTACCTGTAAATGAACGCTCAATAGAAGCAGAATCATCATCATAAGAATCATCAAAGCAACTTGTATCTACAGGGTCTACAGTATCGTCACCATCAAATCCTGATAAGCAGCTTACTTTAATATCGTTGTTAGAATCTAAGTCCGCAAATTCTTCAAAGAAAGAAATTGAAGAAAGACCAATCAAGATACTATCTCCTGATTTATCTGTTAATGCTACTTCAATACTTAAACGAACACCTGATGTGCTTGCTTCCCATCCTTTTCCTGATGTTTTTGTAGGTACAGTAGATAAATCAATCTGTACAGGATAGAAGCCTTCTTTATCTGCTTTTAAAGTAGTTGTGTATTCATCTGTGTTAGTCATTTCATGATCTAAAACATCTGAAATCTTTGTTGTGATTGTATAAGTACCAGCTTGAGGAACATTTACATAGTAGTAAACAACACCTGCTGCAAAGTCTAATGCATTCTTCAATGCTTTAAATACTGCACCGCTTGTGTGTACTTTGTTTCCTTCTCCGCCTGTTGCATCAGTTTCTTTAGAAGTGATGAACAATGTACCTGTATTCTTGCATCCAAATGATTCGCAAACGTTGATTAAATCAGGTGCAATAGTACGTGATGTATAAGCACTTGCAGTACCTGTAATCTTTTCAAATTTACGAGTGTTGATTTTTAAACAAGCATCAATATCACTCATGATAGTAATATCAATTTCTTGAGTTTTAGTTAATTTAGAGACACTTAATTTGTCACTAATGATTTTGTTAATGTTACAGTTAGGCATTACTTTTTCCCTCCCATTGTAGCTTTTAGTACACGCTCCATAGCACGTTCTGCTTTAGCACCGCCTACTTGATTTAAAGCGTTTAATTTGCGTGAAACAAATGCTTGAACATCTACTTTTTGTTCAGGAGTGTTTTTAGCTTTTACAACTTTTTCTTCCATTTTTAATCTCCTTTATTTAACTTTTGCATCAAATCTAGATACCGCTCTAGCAACAAAATCATTTGCCTTTCTAGGTGGCATCTTAATTTTGTATGCAAAGTGTTTCTTTCCCATTTCATCTACCCAAACAAACGGACTTCCGTTTTTACGAACTAATGTATAAACTCGTTTTGTTCCGTTCTGTACCATTGGGGAGTAATCAACGTGAGAAGGGTTTCTAGAATCTTTTTCTAGTTTGTCTGCATCTACACCGATTAGATATTCGGTATTAGATACTTTTTCTTTCGTGATTGAATCCTTTAAAGCACCTGGTCTATATTCATTCCATGGCATACTCGTCATTTCCTGAGCATAGAACCTACTCCCTCTTGGAGCTTCTTCTCGCATAGTTTCTTCTAATTCACTAGCTAATCCTTCAAATTCTTCTTCACACACTTCTATAACATCTTCTAAGAGACCTTTTAGCATTTCCTACACCTCGATAAAGGGGTAATATACTTTGCCTCCATAGACGTATTTAAAGCCTTTTAGGAATACACCATCTTCATACGATACTTCCTCAGTTTTGTTCATAAGGAAGATTTTTACTAAGCCACTAGGCAAACACATACGTTTTGAATATTCGTAAGATATGTTTGATTTGGCTTTTGCACCGCATACAGGGCATCCATTTTTCTTCATGGAACTTTTCATTCCAATATATTTGATTCTCATACAACATCACCAACCCATATGTCTTTTGAATTACATACTGATAAGATACCTAACTGTTCAGAGTATGCTTTTGTAATATGTTCACGAACATACATACTAATCGAAATCTGAGCATCAGAATTTTCTTCTGAAATAAGAACATCACTACCATCTGTTTCTTCACATGAACTACATCCGCATTCGCATCTGTTCATTGCGATAACGAACTGTAGGAAGTCGCAGAATACAGGCAATAGACATTCAGGTATCGCTTCATATCCAGCTACATAACTGACAACGATCTTAGACAATTCATCACATCCACAATTGCACACATCTTTGTAGTCGATATTAGATAAATCAACGTACACGATACTTTCGTATGGGTTGTAAGAAAAATCTTTATCGACTTCTAGTTTGTGGGTAGTAAATGTAATTCTTTCTCTAGTGATAACAGATACCTCAATCGTTGTTGGGTCAATCATTGGATAGAATAGCGGTATACGTACAATTCCTGAATCGCACCCACATTTCTTAAATTCACCAACATCAAAGACTTCCTCTCTTTGAGATGAGAGGAAAGTCTCACAAGGATGGTTTTTCCAACAAGTGATGGTACTAATTAAATCAATTAGTTCTCCAACATTCTTTTCAAGTTTACCTGCTTCTAAATCGCTTTCCTTTATGCACGAACAATAGTCTTTCAATTGTTCGACAATTTTTTCGTACATTATTCACCAATGTTGATTGGTACGATTGTTGTTGGTTTCAATACTAGGTCTAATCCGTTTAATGTATCTCCTAATGTAGCTGCTGACATTGGAATACCTTGGATTACCATTAATCTGTTTGCATCTGTTCCAAATGCACATCCAAAGTTGTAGTAGTAGTCACACTGAGTACCGCATCCTTCGGATGGAGTATCTGTAGCACCGAATGTATGACGTTGGAATTTTTCAGATGGTTGGAAAGTAGTTCCCATTACCAAACCTACTGTATTTCCTTCCAATACCCATACATCACCTGTACCTTTTGTGATGTCGCATGGAACTAATTTATCTGCGATAAATCCATGTCCTTTATAAGCAACTTCTCCGTTCTGAGATTTTGTCCATCCATCAGGATATTCTCCGTTGAATTTACCTGGAACAATAACAGACTTGATACCTTCAAGTACTAATGGGTGACAAGCGAATTTATAATCGCCATCTCCTAATGCTGCCAAACGTAGTCCAACTGAATCAAATGCAGATAATACATTTGTACCTACGATTTTGATAACTGCTTTATCTTCCATTACTTCCAATAATCCATGGAATGGTTTTAATGTAGCAGTACCTGTAGCCATTGTTCCTAAGATAACGTTAATAGCAGTGAAGTATGCCATTGAAATCAAATCCATACGTTTCTGAGCTTCTTTAATAGTTTCTCCTTCACGTTGGAAGTAGCAAACCATGTCATTAGCTTTGATTTTACGTGTTTCGTTAACTAAGCTATCCATAATAGGTTCGCAGCTCTTTAAACACAATAATGCTAATGGTGCATTGCTACCGCATTTAGCTAAATCTAATGGAACCCAGCAACATTCACCTTGTGTTGATTTAGGTTCTGTTGTTCCGTATGTGAATGGCAACTGAATATAGAATTTGCCATCTTCTTTTTTTGTTACGCTCCATGCTCCTCGGTTCATAGCACCTTGCATCTTGCGTGAAGCAGGTGTGTTCATTAACCAAGAAACCAATGGGAACACGTTTTGGAATGGGTTGGCTGGTGAGTTATCTGAGTAATCAGTACCGATACCAACTGTTCCTACATTTGATTTAGAAGCATCTGCTGCTAAATTCTGTCTTGCTTTTTCATAATCAATATAAGCTCTTGAGAATGATGTTAAATCCTCGATATTAGAACTTAGACGTTCTACCATTCCTGGTGTAACTGCCATTTTTTCTAATAATGTGTTATCAGGATTTGTAAATAATAAATCTAACATGGTTTACCTCCTATCCCCACATATCTCCGCTAACTTTAGAAGTAGAAGCTAATTTTTCTTCTTTCTTTTCTTTATCGTTAGCTTGTCCTGAGATCAAACTAGACAATCTGTCTAATGTGCTTTCTGCTTTCTTTTCAAATTCTGTTTTTTCTTTCTTAGAACTTTTTAATTTTTCTTTTAATTCGGCATTTTCTTGTTCTAATGCTTCAACTTTTGCGCTTAAAGCTTCAAAGGCATCCATGAATTTGTTGATTTTTTCCATGTCATCCTTAGACATTTCAACAGTTTCTAATGTTTCTTCGCCTTTTTTAGCTTCTTCTTTGTTTTCTGCTCCTTCTTCTTTACTTTCAGGTGTTTTTTCTTCTTTAGAAGGTTCTTTTTCTTCTTTTTCTTCCTCTTTTTCTAAAGCTTCATTCTTCTTTTCTTCTTTGTTTTCAGAACTCAACTTTAAAATCTTTTCCCATAGGTTCATTTCTGAGTCTCCTTTACTGTTCAAATTTTCGCCTGTACTGTTTACATTGGCGGGGTTTGCAACAACTGAGAAACCAGCAATCTCGATTTCGTTGTAGAAAGGTGCATTAAATTTGAATGACGATTCAAAATCGAGTGTTCCTCTCAGTTCTGCACTAATACACAATGGTATTTCTTGTTTCAATAAATCTTGCACAATGTGCAATTCCCTGTTTAGTTTGACGTTTACATCAAGACCTTTTCTTCCATCCCCAATATCGACAACTGTTAAATCATCTTTAGTCCATGTACCTAAATTTAAAGGGAGTGATGTAATGTCAATGTGTGCTAGATTGATATATCCTACATAATCAGAACTCAAGCTATCGTAGAACGCTTGTACTGCCCCTTTTTTGATGTATAGACGAATATCATCTCCGCTCTCATACGTTATTGCCCCCTCGTCAATAAGACGTGTAGGCTTGTTTTCTACGTACCCTGATGATAGGTTCACACTGACATAATGGTTTTCTTTATCTACGTTCGATAAAGTGATTGCATTGTCATAAAATGCTTTGCCTTTTTTTCTACGTTCAAGGCTATCTTTAATGCTTGTTACATATGTTGGAATCTTCTTTTGTGGCATTATTTCTTAGTCTCCGTTTCTACTACGATTACTGGCTTATAGAATAATTTTTGAATTCTTCCCCCACATGAATTACATTTTCTGACTTCGTATGGAATTTTAGCTTCCTTTAAGATTTGCTCCATTGTTGAATCATATCTCTTTTGGATAGTTTTATTTCTAAGTGCTTCTAACAAGACTTTATCTTCGGGAATCTTGTATTTCTGTTTAGGCTCAAGAACTACATACCCGTATAGCAAAGTACCGCTATCCAATTTTGAATAAACGTCAATTTGCGTTTTTTCTTCGATAACATCAAGAAGCATTAAATACTGCTTTGCATTGTATGCTGCTTTTTCCAATACGAACTCATGTCTGCCATTTTGTTTTAAGAAAGCATTTCTTTCTTCTAGGGAATCGAACCAAGTAACACCGTTAATAGTTTGTACGTTGTTCTGCATGGTCTCTCCTTCTAAGCATCATGGCATTGATCGTCTGTATACTTTGTTTCTGTTTGTTCTGAGCGTTCTACTTTTGCTACATTACAGAATAAGAATGAAGTATAAGTTGTTACTGTTTTTACATTAGGTTTTTCACCTGTAGTAGTAATAACCGGCCATTCAAATCCGATAGCTCCGTCTTGGTCTAACATTTTGTTATGCCAAGCAGTGTTAAAAGCAGTTGCATCTTTTCCTGTTAAAGTGATAGGGTCTCCGTACCCTTCTTTAAAAGTGATTTTTACAGTGAAACTACGTTTAATTGACATTTATGTATCTCCTTTCGTTGTTTTGCATATAAAAAGGCAATACCTCGAAATATGCAAAAATATATATAGACAGTGAAAACTGTTTATACCTTTTGTTTATTTCCAAATATTGCCTTGTTTTCTTCTACTTTTTACTTCTAATTAAAACTCTAATTTATCTTCTACTTGTCTTGTTGGCTTATTACCAATCAATTTATAAATCTTGACCATTGATTCTTTGTCCAATTTACCTTTGAACTCGTTTATGAAATCTGTATCTGAAATATTTCTTTGACCAATTAAGAATAAATCAGCATTCCTTTTTGAATCTTTCTTAGCTCCAATCTGATATACAGGAATTGTAGTTGTATATACACGTCCACTAGCTTGTTCTTTGCAAGCTCTGTAGTCTGTTACAACTTCGTAATATACATCTTTAACAACTTCTTTTTCTTTCTTCGTTTTTTCATCAACAATTTTTTCTTTTACTTCAACTTTTCTGTATCTGTTCTCAAAGAAAGAAGTAGGAACTGCGATTGCATTGGTTTTTGTTTCTAAATAGCCTAATCCGTCAGGTCGCATAGGTCTTTCACCAAATTCAACCTCTTTACCTTGGATTTTCTCTTTAACCAATCCAATCTTGTTGATTCTCTGTGCATCTTCAAATGAATAAATAGGAGTTCCGTTTAAACTTCCTAATGGTGTTACCTCATTTTCAGATAAGATACTTTTTAAAATATCCATTTCCATTTTATTTTCTCCTCTCGCTATAGCGTTTTTTCGATAGAATCCATCATTCTAACAAGTGATTCCATCATCTGATTCTTTGTGCCCTTGTCTAACTGTTCTGCTCCGTTGACAATAGCACCTACGATTTGAGTAACTGACAATGCCAATTTATATGTCTTTGCAGACTTGTCTTGTTGTTCTTTCAATTCGTATTTATCAAAATAAACCTTCGGTACACCTAATTTCTCACTTAACATAGGAGAAATCTGAGTGGCGAACCTCTCTCGCATTGGTACGATTGTATTTGTCATGGCATTATCTATGATTCTTTCCATAGATACGTTTCCTGATACATCCCCTAAACCAATTAATTCAGGAGTAAGACCGAAACACTGACAAATAATAGAACCTTCCTTCATTTGAAGGTATTCTAAGAACTCTGTACCTTTTGTAACACGAGGCAAGTGGTCCATTTTATCGAAAATAGAACTTGCAAGGATTACATTGTCTGATTTTGAATTTCTGATTTCTTGTCCTAAGCGTTTAGCTTCAATTCTTGCTTTGTCGGCTCTGTCTGCTTTAGAACTTGATGATTCGTCTAAAACTTGTGAAGCCGATAAATCAATCGTATCTCCCTTGGCAAATCCATCTTTTAGCCAAAAAATCAAACGTCCTGGGCCATCATACTGAATATCGTAATTTAAACGCTCGTAAACCGCACCTAATAGCTTTAGACGTTGTTTATCACGTAATAAACACGATAATCCATTCTCATGGTCTGTTCCGTTTCTTAAATTGCAGAAATTATCAGGTATTTCTACAATGATCGTTCCGTCTTTGGACATTAGTTTGCCTGTTTGAAGGAATAATGCTTCGTCAAAGTCGATTTCTTTTGTTCCTAATGAGATAGGTTCTTTATCGTTTGCCGACATGGCATAACAAACAGGAACTCTAAATCCTTTATGTTCATCATCTTCACGAACGATGGAAACATAGTTGCGATAATTCTCTGTGATAATTCCTTTTTCTTCATCTAGCCAACGAATACCACACTTTCCATACAATAAGGACTGCATAATAGCATTTTGAAGTACAGAATAGTTCGTGACACCTTGTGCGTTTTGTCTGTAAAGGAATGGCATAAGAACATCTTTGTCTAAGTTCTCGTCACCCGTTGTGATGCCGTTTGAGAATATAAAGTCAATAACCTTACCGATAACGTATGGTAGCGTTGGTAGATTGTCTATCATCCAATCAATCTCATCAAACTGATTATTAAAGTTTGTCTTTACAAATCCGTTGATGCAATCTGAATTGCAGTTTAACATAGCTTCCATGACCTTTTCGGCTTCGGTTTCTGCATTAGAACTGTGAATATTGTGCGAAATGTTAGTTGACACATAGGTATTGGATGCTAGTTTAACTCTATCCTTTTGTCTTTTCTTTGTTCTTCGACTCAAATTAGCACCTCCTAATCGTTCTCTGCATACGCAAGTATTTCACCGCTTAGATTATACATTAAACAACTGCGGACAGAAAGTACTGAGGAATCTAGGGCATCAGGAGAGTGTCCTAAGCGTTGTTTTATCTCCTCTTTAGGAATAATGGCTATCTTCTTATTGTTTTTCGATACAGTCCTTGTAGCAAGCAATTCAGGTTTCAATCTTTTGGCAACTTCCGTTGTAAAAGTCAATTTCTTACTATCCATTAGCTGTTGAAAGTCTAGATACATTTCTGCTCTTAAATTAAATGCATATACTGCACTGTAATGTCTTGCCTTGATACGTGTTTTTGTTGGCCCTCCTTGGAAATTGACACCCTCAAGGATAAATCCTAGCTTATCTGAGTATTTTGACAATCCTTCGGTCAACCAAGTACCGAAACCAACGTCAACACAAACATATTTGATGTTTAATGTCTCAATAATCTTAACAATCTTGGCAATAATCTTCTCAGATGTGACTCCTTGCACCCAAACACCCTCTTTTAGATTGTAAATTGTCTCGATTTTACAGTTTCCATATCTATTTTGAGAGCATAAAGCAACATCTATACCGTCTTTTCCTGTATAAGCCGAGTCAATACCTAAGAAAAAACGCTTTTTATAAGAATTTTCGGCTTTATCATCGTCTAAAGTCATGGTTTTGAACATACTTTCGTCTGAAAATTCCTCTAATTCGCATACTAAATAGCGTTGGCAAGTACTTCTATTCTTGTAAAAATGTGAATTTAGTATCTGAGATGCACTTTTCATACGATCTTCTTCGTATGCAGTGCGTACATCCATCCAAACAACTAATGTTCCTTCGGGATATTTGTCGTTTGTCATGCAATCGTAGAACTCTCCTCGTTTGTGGGGGTTGGAAATAGCGATTTCGAGTTCTTTTGACCCGTCAACACTTGAAAATTCCCTTCGTCCTATCTCGGCATACGCATCTTCACTGACTTGGGCAGCTTCGTCAATTATATAATCTCCACCCTTACCGATAGCGTTGTTGTTTTTCTTCGGGTCTACACTGTTTCCACCTAATGTAACGATTTCTACGCATCCTCCACCCTTGAAGGAAATCTTAGTTTTGGAAGTAGAAGTCTGTAATTTCTCAATCTTGTTTCCTGAATCTAATACAGAACTCTGAATTGATTCGTCTGCATCTTGTAAATGCCCAATAACTTTTGACATGATGATAGTCGCAGTTTCTCCAGTTGCGGCCGCAATTCGTACTTGATGTCCTTTATATGCGCGATAAATAGCAATCATGCCTAAAGTCCAACTTTTGCCATACTGAGAAGTAGTAATAGCGTAAATAGTGTCGTACCCCTCTACAACTGCACCGAACAACATAGCTTGTGTAAAGTGAAGATTGACTTGAAAATACGTTAAAGCCTCTCTTGCACCGATAACCGCAAGTCTGAAAGCCTCTTGTTTGGAAACATTCAATCGTTTGTAATGCTCGGGGATATATCCTCTCGTCCAGTTCTTTAATTTATACTTCGGGGTAGCATCTTTAAGCAACTGTACAACAGTTTCTTGGCTCTTATTAATAGCTTTAGCTTCCTTTAAGTCCTCTACATCCTTAAAATACTGTTCCGTAACACTAAGAGTCTGCTTCTTCACACTCATCTTCTTCTTCGTCCTCCTCGTGTTCTATTACTTCGGCATCTAAAAACTCACTTCCCATATTAATACCTAATATATCGTTGATTCTTTCCTCTGCAATCGCTCTTTTCTGTTCAACAGTAATATTATTTACACTTCCAACATTTAAAATGTTGCTCTTTCCAATGCCATCCATTCTATTCAATTCCTTTAAGCATCCTAGTCTATCCTTCATAGCCTTTTCTTCGTCTTGAATGTTATCGCTAAGCCACTGCCTACGTTGCTCTACTGTCATAACACTTCTTTGGTCTCTCTTTTTGACCCTCTCATGTATGACATTCCTAAATAAAGGACTGTTTAATATCTTATATCCCTTGTTATAAGCACTCTTATCGCTTAAATCAGGACGAATCTTTTGCATGGACTTCGTAATATTCCCACTCTTTGAATACTCGTCAAAGAATCTTTTAGCTTCATCCTCACGCTTTAATTCTGAAACACTCTTTGCCTTTGACATTTATTAATCCTCTCTTTCTCTACCTCCCTACATTATAAATGATTTCTTTGAGGACGTTTTAGGTATCAAAAATACATGAACTCATTTTTTTCAAATCGTAAATTATCACTTTTCAAAAAATTTTATCTCAAAAAGGGGGTGGTTTTATCACTTGCGTTGGTTAATGATTTGGTTAGCACTCTGTTATGTGCAGTGCTAGGTGTAAAAAATGTGGTTTGGTCGAGAGGGAAGCCATGGGGTGTGTAGGGTCGTCCGTTCTTGTTGCGATTTTCAAACTAGCAGCAACCACAACAATATACAATGTATGTATTCCATAGACAATTCAATAAAGATCATGTAAATAGTTTTAGCAGCAAAGAGAAGAAAGAAAAAAGAAAAAGACAATAAAAAAGCTAGTTAAACATTTAAAGTTTTAACTAGCAAAGCAAATATATAATAATAAATAATAAGATAAATAATAATATAATCCAAACATAATACTTAAATATGAACGCAAGTATTAGAATAAATACAAGTATAGTTGTTAACTGATCAATCATTTAGCAGCCTTTCAAATTCATTTAATTTATTAATATAATGATTCATTCTCTTTTTTTCTCTTTTAGCTTTAAAACTATCATTATTATATAATTCAATCCAATTATTTAAGCCTTTTTTATAATATCTTAAAAGCTGCTCAAACATAAACTTTTTAGAATATGAATTAAAAGTACAATGATCATTCCCAATAAATCTAAATGTAATACAATTGCCATAAGGATATATAGTATATGTATATATATAGCCTTTATTGAATGCGCCTTTTTCATTTGTTCGTATAGTTTGACAACTTAAGCCAGCTATACAACTACACAAACTTTTAATATCTTTCATATATATTTTAGTCATTTCTTTTGCTCCTTTTTCTTAAGTAATTAATCAATCATTTTATTATTCCTAACTTTTTAAAAAAATCATGATCTATTATATTCCAATCAAAAGGAATTATATTACTTTTTTTTACTCTGGCATTATGTAATAAAACACTCTTAAATTTATAAGTTGCGCAATATACGCCACTACTAGCACTTAAATTTTTAGCTATATAATATATATATTTATTATTTGCGTACATATTCCAATTACCAGCGCATAAAGCTATTAAATGTAGCTTATTATTATCATATATAATATTATTTCTCATTTTTTATCATCCTTTATTTACTTCAATTAGTTCAGGCATTATCATTTTATGCGTTTTCATAGAGTGTTTGATTTTCAATTTATATATGATTTTATTATTTTTAGTAATAACTCTATTTTTTCGATCTATATTTATATCATTATCATCTAAAATTATTAAACTTCTATTTTTAACTTTATAACTAGACATAAGTCCATAGTTTTCAAAACTACACCAGTTTTTTAAGCAGTCTTTAACTGCTGCTAGCTCATCTTTATTTAATAACATTTCCTTTCATCCTTTCATTTACAATTTATTAATATATAAGTGGCAACACAATACATGACAAACCTAATATAATGCCGCCTATTAATAAGTCAATGCATATGACTATATATATTTTTAATAACGCAAGTATAAGCACGTGTAAAGTGCTCATATTGTCAAGCTGCTTTCTACTAATCATCATAAGCAACCCCTTATTATATATCCATGTTTGAATATATATATTATTATCTTTATATATATTTTTTATGTTTCCAACCGCTATATTATTGTATTCACTACATATTTTTTCAAGCTCTTGTTGTTTTTCATACGCTTTTTTATAAAGCTTTTTCAGCTCTTTTATTCGTTTCGGTATATTGTCGATATATTCTTTACTAGTGTAATAAAGTGTAAGATCATTGAATTCTAGAACTTGAATTTTATTTTCATCTAGTAACTTTTTTTGTTTTCCGTCTATGCATTTTGAACCGCACTCGATATTATAATTGTTATTACTAAATTCTAAAGGTATAATGTGGTATGTTTGTGATCCATATCTTTCGCTGATATAAAAGCTGCAATTTGTTTTTTCTTTTATTTCATCTTTTATTTTTTCTTCTGTTTTCGGGCCGTAAGATTTATTTTTATACTTTGCAAGTGCTTCTAACACCGTTGGCATAGTTTCGTTATATAGTGCTATTTTTGCGTTACTATTTAAGATTTTTATTGTAATTTGTAAGTCTTTCTTTTTTTCTTCTAATCTTGCAAGATCATTTTCTACAGCTTTTCTTTTTTCGTGTCTTTCTTTTAAATTAACGATATTTAAGTATGTGTTTTGGAGTTCTTTTATGTTTTCTTCTAATTCTTTAATTGTTTGATATGACTTATTTACATCTTTTATAATTTCATTAAATTTTTTCATGTTATGCGCCTCCCTAAATTACCCGCAAATTTTTTTCGTAACTAGATCAACACTAAAACTATTATTATGATAATCACATGTATTTTCTTCTATAATATTTAACACTTTGTGCCCGTTGTTCCATGTTTCGGTTTTTCTAATAATATAGGGGTTTTTCATGATGTCTTTTTCACGAAAGCCACCGTACTTTTTTACGATATTCTTTACCATATTGTCATACATTTCAGATTCTTTATTTTTTTCCATTTTCTTTTAGCCCCAATTAAGTTATAATAAGGACGTATATATATTTTTTTGGGGCTTGCCTCATCTTTCTATATTTATATATATACGCTTTTGTGGATGATCATGATTCTATTAAGTTTAGTAGCCTATGGAATCATGATCTTTTTTATGTCTTATTTTTGGATGTCACCTCTTTTCACACCATTATTATACCATGTTACCATTGCATTTACAACCCTTTTTTTCACTTTTTGTTCACGAATCGTGAATATAATAGCGGTATTTTTTATACCAACCCGTATTTTTGTCTACATATCGTGAACATTTTACAAAATACAAAATATACAAAATACAAAATTTTTCGCCGATTCAGGACTACAAAATACAAAATTTATTTTTTATATTGACAAAATTTTCTTTTTGGAACACTTAAAATCTGCCTAAAATAAAGGATTTCACTTATTTTTTGTGAACAAATGATTAATTTAATAAAAAAGACAATAAAAAAACCCATCAAACTTCATTAGAACTTGATAGGTAAATGAAACTAGTAATAATACTCTATATATCTTCTTCTATTAGGCTTTGGAAGGCTCTGTGGAGGACGTAGCTCCTTTTTCTTCTTTCCCCCGAAGTCAAAACCCCTCTTTTACTTCCCCGAGCCTCTTTCCTATTATATATATGCTCAGGGACTTTATATACATCTGTTTTCTTAGATCAATCATCTTAAAATGTGCTGAAATACTTTATAATATAGGCTCTGTGTGCTCAGTACAGAACCTTAAACCATACAATCGACAAGATATAGAATTTATATTAAGAATTTCTAAAGGAGTATGAAATGAAATATCTGCCTATTCATTTCAGTAGTAGTAGTATATGACTACGTGATGACAATTTATGAACCAACCTAAACAATCGTGTGTAAACATTATGGAACTTATCGTTTATTACGCATATATGACTGTATGGACGTTTCTATATCTCTGAATTTACTTGTTTTCTTTCTTTTCCCCCGAACCCCATTGCGATATAAGGGCACGTTTAACACAAATCCTGTTGCGATTGGGTGGCTACTGCGAATCATGGGGGCCATTGAAGAATATGGGGCAGTTTCTTATTGCGTTCCTAGGGCACAATTTCTATTACAACCTACCCCGTCAATTAAATATTGCACTTACACCCTTATAATATCCTCAGATTTCTCTGAGGCACTCAATTCTGAGTAAGTAGAAGTAAAAAATGTCTCGCTAGGAAGTGGCAATATTTGGTCTTTATAGGTACTTCCTAACTACATATATTATACCATTTTTCAATGCGGACGTGTGAAAAAAACCGATAAAAAAAGGCTATTTTGAAGTAGCCTCTTTCTTTTCTCTTTCTAAATCCTTCAAGATCAATTGCCTTACATAATCTGCTTTATTTGGCACTGAATTTAACTTTTCTAGTATCTCCTGATTGTTCTTAGTTATGTATTTTAAGCAAACTTGACTTACGTTCTTAGCTGCATACTTATTGTTTGCTCTCAATTTTGCTTCGCTTGTCTTTGCCATTGCTATTACCTCTACTTTTCTTCCATACATAGTATAACATATAATGATACTCTTGTAAATAATAAATTAAAAAAGCCTATTTTACTAGGCTTGATTTCTGTTATAAGCAAATCCTGAATATTCTAGGCAATCCCTTAGTTCTTCTAGACTGTAGTTGTTGGAAATGAACTGTATGTATCTTGAAAGTAGCTGCTTTCCACTTCTAACCCCATTTAAGTGTAATTCCACCCCGAATACCGATACCCCGATAAACCACGCAAATGCAAATGCATCTAACTCTATATGTTGGGCCTCATATCCTTCGTTTTCGCTCCCTTTATACTCTTTTAACTCCTTTTTCCAAATTTTGAGCATTTCAGGAGTAGCAATATCCGCTAATCCAACATCATTTATAGCCTGATATTGAGCACAATGTCTAACTTCATGTGCCAAACTCAAGTAAAGATCTATTTCATCCTTGAATTTATCTAAATCCACATAGATTCTGTTCTCTTTCACGATTGTTGTTGCTTTGGCAGATGGTTTTAATTGGAAACTTTCTGCTTTTCGCCCGTTTCCATAGTAGGCTTTCCCGTCTTTCTGATAAATAACTGTTGGCGGTTCTATCGCCATCAAATCAGATAAGAACATAATGTAATTGTTGTAAGTGTTCATGTCTATATTTTACTACACAACACTAAAAAAGGCTATAAACATATTTATCGTTTTAAACGTGTTTTTAGCCTTTTCTTTGTTTACCCTAACAAATACTCATCTCAATCTATTTTGTTCGTTAGAATCACTTCTAGACGTGTTTAAATTGATTTTAAGAAGTTTTTCTTCTTTTTCTGCGTAAATTGTAGTCTTTGTCAATCAAAATCTGATGTATCATTGTTCTATCAACTAGATATTCAATGCCATCACTATTGATACCAACGATCTTACACCACCAACGATTGAAAGTATAAGGTTTAGTCAATACAATTTGTACTAATTCAGTTTCTTCAAATAAAGTAGCCATAGCTACGTCACCTGCTCTTAAACCAATATTGCCATGGTAATTAAACCATCCTCCGCAGGTTTCTTTGAAATGCTCGTATTCTGTATCTCTTTTAGGCATTTAAATAATACCAATCTGAGTTAATAATGCACATTTTACTTCTTTTGCTTCTTGCCAATCGAGTGATTTTATATGCCGCTTAACATTTTCTCTGTTGATTGTTAAGATTTGTTCAGCTTTTGCCATTCCGCACTCATATCCTGTATCAATCATAACGTGACAAGGTAAATCCACTCTTTTTAAATTGCTAGTAATTGGAATTACATTTACTGTTTTACTCCCTTTATTTTGAATATCGTTTGAAATAACGATACATGGTCTCCTCTTATAAAGAATTGTATTACTATATTTTGGCAAGTCACACCAATAAATGTTATTGTTTAGGATTTCCATAATGATAACCACCTATCCTTCCTAGTTTATCCTCTAAGTTTTTGTTATGCTGCTGCAATCCGTATATTTTCCTGTCTCTCTCAATTAAAGCTTGTTTAATTAATACCATATCGTCATAGGCTTCATATAATCCGTTGTCTTTCAGAGCTTTTTCTACATTTTTAAAACTCATCTCTACCTGATTCATTGCTATCATCTTCATTCCAATCCATTCCATACACATCATCTATTGTATCTTCCTCATCTTCCTCATCATCTTCGACTGGAACACGTACAATTTTAGTGCCAATTCTATGTGTAAATAAGATACATACTGCCCAAATAGGATGCACATGAATTACCATATATGCAGTAAATATCATTACCGCTATATTGTGGATTGCCATACTTAAATACATCATTTTGTTGTTTTCTCCTTCACATATGTAGCTTTCAAGTCTTCTACTTCTACCCCTTCTTTTGACAATGCAATATTCCAAATTTCATTTAATAAGGAATCTACGATATGGCATGAATTACAGTTATTAACGTCAGGAACACTGATTTTTAATTTAATCAGTACGTCTGTACTTTCTTTAGGCTTATTTCGTTTCTTCAAACCCATCATATTCGCATCTCCTATATTGATACTTGTATTTTCTTGCTTCATATTCTGCTTTATTTAGATCATCAATCAATCTACCATTCGCAACTTCCAATTCGTTGATTCGTTCTGAAACAACTAAGGAATAAAGGAGCATTGAAGCAATACCTCCTATAAATACTCCTGCAAAGAAATAAATCATCAAACCACCTCACAATTATCTAAGATTTCACGAATTGGAATATTTGTATCAATGTCTTTAAAATATCCTTTTTCATGCATTTTAAACAAATGTATTTGATTTGCAATTTGATTATACGTTTTAAAATCTTTATGCACGCTTAACAAATCATACTCAAATTGAGTTAGCTTATATTTTGGCTTTTCATATGGTTTATTTAGCCAATCTTCTACCTTTTTACGACATCCTATTTGATTGATTTTAAAGTCACAATCATTGCAATTAGTTTTATAACATAGCGTAGGTCTTCCTTTGACTACTGCTAAATTCGCCATGCACTCTTCTAAAATTTCATCTTTGTAATGTTCAAAATTTGTTTCTTGCTTTTCTTCTTCTAGCCATCCAAGTTCCTTTAATTGTTGTTGAATTGCTTTTAATAAAGCTTTATTTATCGTGATAGCTTCATGGTCATCATACAATTCAATTTCTTTTTTTGTTAAATCAAACGTGATTTCAATATAACGATGCATTCCTTTTAGTACTTTGGTATATATTAATTTTCCCGAAGATAAATTTCTTGTATATCCAAGTTTTTCAAACATTTCTCTAGTAGTCATCTTCATCGTCTCCTTTCAACTTCTGTCCACAAAAAGGACAACGAGGATAATATTTGTTTCCATGATATGTTGGAATAGCAACAACTCCATGCTTGCAAGTTGGACAACATAACATCAAATCAGCACATGGACCAAACTCAATATCTATAGGTTTCTTTGGTGTTTCTTTATCAGCAAGATTCCCCAACAATTGAAAATATACCTTGGCACGAGCAGTCTCTTCTATGTCTGCTGCTTCGCACGCAATTTGATGTTCTTTTTCAAGAACTTGCAACACTTTTTGATATTTATTCATTTTCTTTCTCCTGTCTTTACATATTTTAACGATTCAATAAACATTTCAAACAATTCATTTTCTCTCATATATATTTCAATCGTTTCGACATATAATTTAAGATATTCATAACGTACATCGTCCAATTTCTCGATTAAAAGATTTTTGCGTTTTTTGATACTTTGGTTGTTCTCATCAATGTATCCTTCATACACTTTAATTAATGCATCAATTCTTTCTTCAATCATTTTCATCCTCCTATATTCGGACAAATACAATCCCAGTTATAATCATCGAATTTAACTTCTTCATCCTTGGTGATTTCTCCATCAATGATCTCAATAATTTGGTTGAACTGCATTCCTCTTTCAAATGCATGAATTCTCATGTCAACTCCGTATTTTTTACAAGATTGTAATAATTCTTCCGCACTAATACACCATGCGAATTCTGCTTCAAATCCAATTGCGATTTTTCCTTCATCGTTCCAATCATCAATATATTCATCTAAGTCAAGAATAAATCCTCTTCTAGTTCCTTTAATCCAACATCTGCTACATTTAACTTGACTATACTCATCCATCTTCAACACTTCTAAATCTTCGCCAAAATAATCAACCGGTTGTAATCCTTCTAAAACAAATTTTGTTAAATTCTCTTTTGTCCCTCTAACTCTTAAAGTTCCTCTACACCAATTAGGCATTTTCTTTCTCCTTATAAGCTTTTGGTAAAGGCATCCAAGCTAAACCATCTAAATCCATTCCACTTCCAAGCCCATATACATAAGCATCAGGTACTTCCCATGTATCAACCCACACATGTTCTTTATCAAATGTGCCATCCATATCCAATACTAAAATATCCTCATCAATATCAGGCAACTCACAATTAAGTATTCCTTCTTCATCAAAGGTAAATGGAATCCACTTACTTGTTACTTCTTTTTTAATCAGTTTAAGGCTATCTAGAAATTCTTTTATAATATATGCCCTTTGCTCAGTATCATTGATTTCTTTCGTCAAATTACTTAAATAATTTTTCTTATCTAAATAATAGGTAGATCCATCTTGCTCGGCTTTAATTAAAGCTCTGACATCTTCTTTTAGACGTTCATTTGCACCATTAAGTTGACATTGGTACATTTCTATAAACATATTAATTCTTTCTTCAATCATCTTTACCCTCCTCTGTTGTCATGATAAACAACAATAACAATAAGAACCAATAACTATAATTTGCACACATATAACAAGTGATTCCAATTATTGCTAAGTTATATAACATACAAACTATTTCTCCCAAACCTAATACCCCTTTGCTAATCTTTCTTTATTGATCTCATTCTTACGAATATACTCGTTGTAGATTTCTCCAAACGAATATCCTAAATGCAATCCTAATGCGATTACATAAGCTAATACGTTATCATCTCGTGTTAAACTGATTACACAACTAAATGCATATGCCTGTCCAAAACCTAAATCCGTTTTCAGCTTGTTGTAATTCCACTTAATATCTTCATATTGATAGCATCCTGAACCAAACTTGATTTCGTACATCAATGCAAAGTGAACAACATCAATGTATTCCTCAAGCACTTTAGCTTCGTCTTTAGGTTCTTGCGTGAACTTCCACCAACACCAATCTGATTTCTGAGCGTGCATCAATTCTCCTAATTCATCAAACAACGCACTTTCTAATTGAGCTTTAGAAACATAGTCTACATTATGTTTCTTAAATACTTCCTCATCATATGCTTTCTGTCTTTCAAGCATATCTTTAATTAATTCTGTACTTGTCATTTGTTTCTCCTTTTATAATCCTAACAATTTAGCAATCATATGCTCTGGTCTATTGCTCAAATCTTCATTATCACATTCTTTTTTTTTGAGCTTTTCTAAGTTGCTCACGTGTAATGACTCCGTAATCTGCTTTTTTATGGCAATTAGGACACAACATAATCAGATTATCTAGTTCTCCACTTCCACCTTCTGAAACAGGTACAATGTGGTGTATTTCGCAACCATATGAAGGTAACGTTTTTCCTTTGTGAATAACCAAATTTTCACTTATCTGCCATCCACATATAGCACATTTGCCTTGATACAATGAGTAAACTTTGTTTTTATCTCTAGACATATCCTTTGCTCTTTTAATTAGTGCTGGTTTTTCTTTTTCTCTAATAGCTGCACGTTTGCATTTATCGCTACAATAAATTGCTCTGTTGCTTTTAGTTTCAAACTCCTTACCACACACTTTGCATATCTTTTTCATTCTTTACTCCTTCAAAACATACTGTTTTATAAATCTTCGTGCATATTGTGGATGAATCATACTTCTTTGCGTTTGAACACTGTATTCACCTTTTTTGACCTTTGAAATAACTTTCTTAGGTACATATTCAATCGGTTCAAAATCTAGATTGTTTTGTACTTTGCAATTTATGAACCAATATTGTGTTGGCTTCTCGAAATAATCTCCGTCCATTCTTCTATTTCTATCAATCATAGAAGGCTTTATGCACCAATAGCTTGTTAAATAATGAGGTTGCGTATATGGATTTTCAATAATCATCTGCAATCCTCTTTTTTCTGCTACAACAACTAACATACTGATTAATTCATATAACTCATGTAGTTCATTATGCAGCTTCATGCTATATTCTAGTTTCTTTATATCATCCCAATTTTTTTGTTGCTGGGCTTGTCCTCTGAACCAAAGAGGAACTCTAGCTTCAAACCTTGTACAAGGAAAGAAAGCAATAATTAAATCGTCTTTCTTTATCCTGTCAAATATGGAAGGCTCGTTATGATACCCCCCCCCCGAATCTCTTTGAACAAATCAATAACATAATCAGTTTGATTGAACTCATTTTGAATATCGTAGTCATAAGCATTAATTCCTAGCTTTTTGAACTCATTCTTAAATGTTCCTGATTGTTCAAATAAACAATGTACTTTCATCTTTTTACTCCTATTTAAAACAATGGTTCTTGCTCAAATTTCTTACCATTAAATGTAAACACTTCTGATTTATTCTCTTTATCATTTTTAAGCTCTTCTTCTCTGTAAAATTCAACTAAATCAGAATAGCAATTTGTAAATGTTCCTTTGTAAGCAATCCCATTTATCACTGTATGATAATCAAGATCAATTTCTTCATCTTCGCCTATTCTTTCAAAAACTAATGCGTGCTCGTAATCTATATAAAACTCTGCATCAGGGAACACACGCTTAATATATTTGTCCGCTTTCTTTAATTCTCTGTTTTTTACAAACAAAGCGTTTCTTCCGTAAATGTTATCCATATACCATTTCACACCTCGTTAAAATAATGTGCTTGTTTCTATTGCGATTCTTTTCTTTGCAATTTGACAATATTCTTTAGATATTTCATATCCAACATATTTTCTTTTATTAAGTTCTGACGCAATAGCAGTTGTTCCTGTTCCTTAGAATGGGTCAACAATCGTATCTCCCTTAACACTGAAATTTTTAACAAACCAATCTGCAATTTCATATTTCATAATTGCTCCATGCCCTTTAAAGTGTTTTTCATTAACTGAGCTATGCACAATGTTTTTGATTGACCCATAAGCTCTAAACTCCTCTGCTTGTTCATTTAAAACAAAGAAATATTCAACCGCATTACATACTGATGTAAGTATGTTTCCGTTCTCATCCTTAATCTTGTTGATACTTGGTTGAGGGTTTGTTTTCTCCCAAATCACAATTCCTTTTAACTTATCTGCGAAATATCCAATGTATTTATAAACATCTTTTTTGTTGAAATACGTTGCTTGAATATTCACGATTACATCTTTCTTGCACACTCTTAATAACTCATTCGTTACATCAACGATCATCTTGTAATAATTGTTTTTAACATCGTCATAATGAGCGTACTTATCATTTCTTACCCTGTTATATGGAGGGGATGTAATCGCAACATCAAATTGATTGTCTTTAATTTCTTTTAGTCCTTTTAAACAATCTTGATTATAGATAACCCCCCCCGTGAGATTTATCTGTTTCTCCATTTATTTATCCTTCCCAACATATTCTCCAATGTAAATTTCTCCGTTGATAACATACACATTCTTATAGTTTTGCTTTGTTACCCCTAGAAAATCTTTGTCAGGCTTTTTAAAAGCTAGTTTTCCATCTCTCGTACAGTATTTGTATTTGTTAGAACTATCATCACATCTTTGAACACTGTACATAAGTTCATCATCATATCTTTTCGCAATCATCTAGAATGGCATCCCTTCACCCAAATCATCATTTGCTGGATATGATTTGTAATTTACTTGATTTGTAAATGGTACTTGTTGAGGTTGATACGCTTGTTGACACCTTTGTTGACTTGCTTGTTGTTGATAAGCTTGCGTTTGTGGCATTGTAGCGTTGTTTAAAGCCAATTCTACGTCCATAACGTAAACACTAGTCTTATATACCTTTTGGTTGTCTTTGTTCGTGTATGAGCTTTTTTGAAGCTTTCCGTCAACTTCAATATGTTGTCCTCTGAAACCATATTGATTAATGTATTCTGCATTATCTCCCCACGCAGTACAATCGAAGAAGTATTTGTGTTCCTGCCCGTTTTTTCCCTTTTCCTTTACTTCAATTGAAAAGTTGCAAAGGCTTTGTCCTGTAGTAGTTTTCTTTAAAACAATATCGCTACCGATTTCACCTGATAAAATAACTCTGTTCATTTCTTTTTGACTCCTTATCTATGCATATTCAACACCTATTGAATTAGGTCTGATTCCTTCTATCATCTGATACATATGTGATGCAGAAATGAAATTCTTTCTAGCACACTCGGCAATTGAGCTATAGACTGTATTGCCTATTCTTACTTTCTTCTTGTTTCTTAACCCTTGAGTCTGAGCTAATTTGATAACTCTTAGGTTTTCAATTTTCATTTCTCCGTCCCAAACGATAGAATCGTTCTTTTCTATTTCCCCTACAAAAGCTTTGTAGGCTTCAAACAATACATTCAAGTATCTTCTTCCTTCTTTAAAGTTCACTGCAACTCTGTATATTGATTCTGTTTCCTTTTTAGCCTTCATTTCCTTTTGATTTCCTTTTAGATCAACAGAAACAACTCTTAAATAACTTGTAATGTAATATCTGATTCCTGTTTTACTTTCGCCAATCAGTTGGAATTGCTCGTCATCTTCACTTGTGACTTTTCTTCTTTCTTCATTATCAGTTTCAACAGGAAGAAGAATACATCCTTTGTGGGTTTCCTCGTTTCTCAACATCTTATGGAATTGAGCGTTTGTAATGCCCAATTCCTTCATTACATCTTTGGCGTTTACGATTCCTCGTACAACTGATATATCGTTTTTATCCAACATATAATATTGCACTTGCTACCCCTCCTTTTTTATCCGTTCATCAAATCTCCCAACATTTTCATTCCTTCCTCCTTTTTTTGGAGGTGCAGGCAATCGATCGTGTTCCTGATACATTTCCAAACTGATTTGTCCTGAGTTTAATAACTGCACTTCTTCTTCACAAATTTCTTTGTAAGCTTGTAAAAATCTATCTCTGTAATATTGCAAGTCTTTTTTATTGCTCCATGCAATATCTCTTAACAGATAGCTCCCTCCGAGTGCTTTCTGAATGTTTCTAGGCAGTTTATCGTAGTTTACCTTACTTGTATGAGGGTCACACTTAGCGTTCCTTAAAACGATTTCCCAAGCCTCTCCACACTCTTTAGTTTTTCCAATAGCAGTTTTACTGATTCGTGTTTTTACTTGCGCTACATTTGGAGCAAACTCTCTTGTATCACTTTGAATGATTTGATTAACTGCATTTGCTACAACCAAGTATTCATAATCCTTAAAAGACACTTGCCAAAGCTTCAGATAGGCTTGTGTATCTTCTTGAGTCATGTTTTTGTAGCTCATAGGATAATTGATTCTTAGCACTTGTAAGATTCTTTCAGTTTCTTCTAATGTCAAAATGCATACCCCATTTCTTTTCTAGTCAATTGCCTTTGACCGCTATTGTTCTGCAACTTGTAGAATGTTAACCAGTTATGCATGATGCTCTGATTTACAATAGCAATCTTGGTAACATCATCTAATGCTAATTCAGTTAATTTATTTAAAGACAATTTCATAGCTCTAGCAGTCAAAGGCTTTCTTGCTTTATTTCTCATTTCAACAAACCCATGCAAAGCATCTTGCAAATCTTGGTTTTGTGTATACTCTGCAATAACAGAATTAACTGTTTCTTTTTTGCCTTTTTCACCTAAAGAATTATTAGTATTTAATCTATTAGTATTTAATTCTTTAGTATTTTGTTTATTAGTATTTATTTGTGGTTGATTTTCCGTGCACCGATTTTCCGTGCATTGAATATCCGTGCACCGATTTTCCGTCCACGGTAATTTGTCATACGGTTTCTCGTAAATATCATAGATGTAATCAAATCTTCCTGTTTCATCTTGAACTCTTGTACGCTTCAAATACTTGTGTTCTTCAAGTTCTTTAAGTGCAGTTTGAACTGCTGCTTTATTTTCCTTAACAATTGCAACTAATCCGTTTACTGAATAATCCCAATTACTAGGTAAAGAAAGCATCAAACCAAGAAGTCCTTTTGCTTTTAATGAGATTTCTTTATCTTGCAAGTGATAATTGCTCATTACTGTAAATCCCTTTGTATTGTTTACTCTGATCGTTGACATAACTAACGCCTCCTAACATTCAGTACCTATGTACTTCCTAAGATTCCCTTTATAAAATATTTTTTCAAAAGGGAATCCTTTAAGGTATCTTCCGTGTGCAAGTTTATATTTTATGCCATATTTTTCGCACCACTCTATAAGTGCTTTCGTTTCGCCATTATGTGTTATAAATACAGTGTTTGTTCTGTTTCTAATTTGTGCTTTTTGATCGGCAAATCTGCAATTTTCAGGGCAATAGTCACCATTAACATCTATTCTGTCAATTGTAAGATTTTCTTCGTACCCATTTTTTATCGCCCAATTATAAAAATTTTCAAACGATTTATTCCATTCATCACAAACTTTTATGCCTTTCCCACCATAATTTTCATAATGGTCATATTTTTTACAGTCGCATCTTTTTTTCATGGATATCCAAAGGCGGTATATACGTGTTTTTGACATACCATGAGTTCGCCTTTGCCCATGCTTTACTTTTCCTTCTTTTTCAAGTTCAGCTAAATGTTCTTTTGCTTTTTCTTTTTGCAAGCATCCACAACTTCTTGTTGGTCTAGTTTTTGCGACTAATTGAGAACCCTTAACTACACAACTATTGCCACAATCACAAATACATTCAAAATAAGCAAATCCGTTTTTATCTGAATGATCGTATTTAATAACTGTCAATCTTCCAAACTTTTTCCCTGATAAATCTCTATATTTCATGATTCCAACCACTTTCGTTCATTTTTTCATAAAACACACAAGCCACTGCTAAAGCAGAATATATGTCACTTTTGAAACCATAAAAGAATCCAGGCTCTTTTTTTGTTCCTTTTCCTTTGTTTGGAGTGTCCTTTGCAAACCTATCAACCAATGCTTGCCTGATATTACTGTCTTTCGCTTTCATAGAGTTGCATAGAAGCATTTTTTCTTCTTTTCTATATACAAATTCCACTTCCCATAAAAGCTTCAAACAATGCTCTTTAAAACGTCCTATCCACACACACGTATCAAATACAGATGCACCAACTGGCATCCCATATGAGGCAATCATTTCAATAGCTACATAACGAATATCGTATGTTAGCTTGAAACGAGTAAGTAATTTCATCAATTCATGATTTTCAACTTTCCCTTTTTCTAGGACTTTGCTTAAATCATCTGCAACAACTACATATGCACTCTCTATATTTCCTGGGTCAATTCCAATGAAAGCCATTTTAAGCACCTCCGATTTCAAACTTAGTGACCTCTATTTTTTTCTTGGTCGCATTCATCTTGGCTTCTATGCTTTCATAAGCAGTTTTGAAACGCTTTAAATCACTATCAACTTTTGCAAGCTTAGTTCTTTCATCAGCTACTTTTTGACAAGCCAACGCTTCAAAGAATTTAATGCTTGGTGCTTTCCCGTCATGGTCACGTTCCCAAGTGCTTCGTTCTACGTAGATAGCGTTTGTCATTTTATTTTCAATATCTGCTTTAAGAATGTTCGATTGTTCCTGTAATCTAGCCATCATTTCACCGATTAAGAACATTTGATTTGCAAGGTTTTCAACATTTAATGCCATTTCCATAACTGCGTTTTCATCAGGAATATAAGCATCCACTAAAATTTCAAGTTGTTCTTGGATTTCTTCGTCTTTCCAATACTTGACTTTGAATGGATTGTATTTAAACAACAGTTCATTTTGACTTAGCATTATATTTCACCTCTGTTTCATCAATGTTTCCATAGATACGTTCTAGATATTTTTTGGCAATACTTAACATTTTCTCTCTCTTTGTGCTTTGGTCTAAAAGATTGTGACATCTTCTACACACTGTAATAATGTTTTTTTCTACCCCAAGACCTCCACATGATCTAGGGATTATGTGTGCTTCGGGAAATGCGAAGGGAGAACCGCAAAAGATACACATTCTCCCGTCTCTTTCCCATACAGTATCTTTAACTGATTTAGGAATATCTGTAGCTTGGCTACGTTTGCTTTTATACAAGACTTACACCTTCGGGTTGCGGTTCTTCGGGTTGCGAATATGTTTGTGGTTGAACAGGTGCTTGTTCAATTGGTTGTTGGATTGGAGCTTCATCCAATTTCATATCCACATTCATTTCTTCCTCTGAATACATCTGTTGGAAATCGTTAGGGAATGTTTCTCTTAAAGCTTGAGTGATTGCAACTTTACGAATCATTGTTGCCATTTTAGCCCCCCATTGTGAGTTAAGTTTTCCATCCTTAGTTCTTCCTGCGTATTCTTCAACTGAGACTTCAATATGCGTTGGATGTGAAGTGTTCTTTCTAAATACATCTGCCCATCCACCTACGACTTCTTCTCTGTCTTTTAAGTAGAAAGCACCTTTTCGGTAAGCCAATTCACCACTTTCACCATTGAGTACGATAATTCCTGCATCTAATCCATCAAATTCTGAATTTCTTTCGGCACGTTTCAAGAAAACATCTTTTGAAACTACCATTTGAGCTGGAAGTGTATTTCCATACTTGATTAAGTAGCAATCTTTAATGAATGGGTTCAACCCTTGCGATTTACATAGGTTGATGAAATAAACAATTTCTTGGTCTGTAATTTGGCCATTTCCATTTACTAGATAATTTCTAACGATAGCTGGAGATAATTTAACTTTTTCTCCGTTGGCAGAAAATTCTACCAATTGATTGTCATTTTTCTTTGCAATATTGTTTTGTAACATAATTAACATTCTCCTTTTTCCAAAACATTGACTTTCACATCATGTTCTTTAATAAATTGATTCAAAATCGGATTAAACGCTTGTAATTCGCTCATAGGGCCTTCAAATCTAAATACACAATATCTTCTTGGCTCTGTCTGATTTTGAGCCTGAGTGACTTCAAACAGAGCTTGTGTAGGAACTGTATTTTCTCTTTCCATTTGTGCTTGTTTAGATTGCTCAATCTTAGCATTTACTTTTTCTTGAAGCTTTGCTTTGGCTGCCTTGATTTCGTTGATACGTTCTGTAGCCTTGCTTAAATCCAATGTTTTACAGAACAATTGGATAACTTGTTCTGCCTGTAGTTCATCATCAGGTAAAGAAGCTTCGATAAAAGATAATTGTTCTTCGGCTTTCAAGAACTTGTTATTCAAGCTTTCTTCAATTTCTTTAGGCTTAACAGATTTGTTCAAATATCTTTCTTCAAAAACTAAATCGAATGGATATTTGTTGTTGGTCATGTTTAACCACAACTCTTTAATCTGATTTTTCTTCAATTCTTTTTCTGCGTTATCAATATCATTGATTCCGTTACCCAATTTATCGGATGCATCTTTGATAGTCTTTTCGACTTGCATAATGTCTTTTTTATCCTTTATCCACTGAGCGAATACATCATCCTCAACTTGCTTACGCTTATCAGATACAACTTTCACTAAATTGTTAAGTGAAGCTCTGTCTGTTTTAGCTTGCTTGTAGTTGTTTTCATCAACAACGTAATCGTAAGCTTTCAATCCTTCTTGGATTGCGGGTAATAAATCGCTTGCATTTGTGTACACTTTTCCGTTTTGTGCACGTACCTCTAAATTAAATTCCATATTTCCATCTCCTCTTTTCTATATAGACAATGTGATAGGTGGTTCTACATCACCTATGAAGTACCTATCCCATTTTTCTATCATTGCTTGTTTTAGATCGTTCATACTGTCTAAAGCTTCTTCTTTGCGATATGAACGCTCAATGATTCGTGCATCACCATCTGCAAATCTTAGCTCTGCACAATAGATAACGAAGTCAAAATCCGTAACAATCAATCCTTCTAAAGTTTGGCAATAATAGTTATCAGGAACTGTTTCGTTTCCTTTAGAACCCCATTTCTGCAAACTATGAGAATTGATTATCTTAGATGTTTTGATTTCCAAGATTCCTCTTTCTCTTGTTTCCTTGTTGTAGATTAGTCCATCAGGACTGTATCTCAAGAACTCATGTTCCTTAGAAACAAGCGTTACGTTATCCACGTATTGAACATCTAATTCAGGGTGTTTCGCCTGAAATAATGTTCTTAAACAAGGCTCTGCGGTATTTCCATATTCGATAGCCTCGTTCGTAATTTGTTGTGAACCGAACTTCTTGTCATGCCACAATTGATTAAGCGTTTTCCATGGGTTCAAATCCATGAAACAAGCTGCATCCGAACCGCCGATTCCACGTCCACGTTTCTTTAGCCATTCTTCATGACTACCATACTTTTCAACACTGAATTTATCGGTGTCTTGGTAAAGATTCATCCTTACTTCCTCCCCTCAATTTACAAACCTCTTATGTACCAATTGGCTATTACAATGAAAGCTAGAGAAACTAAGAAACAGATTAACGAGCAAATGTAATTAAACTTAGCAGCACGATTAACCATATGCGTTTGTTTTTGACTTCTAACAAGCATTGAATACTGGGTTTCATACTCATTATTGGCGAAAGAAGGAAGCGTGATGCAATCACCTAATTCAACTGCATTCTTCTTTGCGTTTGACTTAGAACCAGGCTTCTTCGTCACGTTCTTCTTTGCAACAGTCGAAACAGTAGTCTTCGTAACTGTACTCATCTTGTTCTTCCTCCTCATCTTCATCAATAAAACGGTTGTCATCCAACTCTCTTAAATCATCTACATCCATCATGTTGTTCACACCTTTCTTTAAACTCAGGAAACATCCTGATAAATAACTTTGTTGGAACTTTCTTTGTATCTATCACTTTAGATAGATTGGATTTTTTGTAGGCATCCGTTTCGCAAATAAGATTCAACATCTTGTATGCGGTTTTCTTAGAAACACCTAGTTCCATGATGTCTCTATAGCCTAAGAGAACTTTCATTCTTTTACGCATCTCTTTCCAACTTCAAATCCATATGCGTAAATCATGGAAAGTAAAGTTGATACTTCTTTTAAATCTTCCCTTTTGCATCCGCTTTTGATTAGTACATCAAGAACTCTTCCTTCTGCTTTTACTGATTCATGGATTAAATCAATTGAATTTAATCTTTCATTTGGTTCTGACATTTTATTCACCCTTTCTGTTTATATCCCTTTATCGGGATGTTTATCTTAAAAAAATTTTTGCTCTGTCTTCATCTTTATCAATATGCAAAATTTCGCACATTTTAGTAGCTTCATCAGTATAAAGTCTACATTTGCCTGTTACTTTTAAAGAGAGTGAGTTTTTGCTGATTCCAAGCTTTTCTGCTAACTCTCTTTGTGACATATTGTTTCTTTCGAGCATCATTTTATAAAGCCCTCTGTCCATAAATTCTCACCTCTTTCATCCCTTTTTCGGGTCATCTACAGTATACCACGTTTGCACGATTCGTCAACCCTTTTTTGGGATAATTGTTTTAATTTTTTTATTATGTCATTGCTAAATTGGGATATTATAAATATAATATATTTAGCAGATAGTACTTTAGGAGGTGAATATTAATGAATAATGTAGTATCTGATAGGATTAAAAAAGCAATAGAAAAAAGTGGGTATTCATTTATTGAATTAGAAAAGAGGACAGGATTTTCTAAATCGGCCTTACAAAGATATTCTCAAGGAGTAACAACTAAAGTTCCTGTTGATGTTGTAAATGCAATTGGAGGTGCTACAGGGGTTTCACCGTTCTACTTAATTGGTTGGGGTGACGATCCTAATTATTTCCCTTTGAAAGATGTCAAAGACAAATCAATTCCTTTATATTCTTCTATATGTTGTGGTGCTGGATTATTTATTGATGAGAATATCGAAGACTATATAGCTGTTCCTGATAGATATATAAATTCTAACAAGGAGTACTTTGCCAATATTGCAAAAGGTGATTCCATGATTGGAAAAGGTATCAATGATGGTGACACATTGATATTTGAGAAAACAAACGTGTTGGAAAGTGGACAAATCGGTTCTTTCTGTATCAATGATGGAAATGATTGTGTATGCAAGATATTTAGAAAATTAAATAATGGAATGATTGTATTGGAAAGTGCAAACCCAAAATACGACCCAATAATTATTGATGTTACTAACGAGTGCTTTAGAGTTATTGGAAAGCTAGTTTGTAAATTCAGTGGTGTAGAATAATAATTGTTGAATGGAGATGATATAAGTGATTATATTCGTATGCTTATTAACACTTGGATTGTTAGGCTTAGGAAAAGCTACAGGTAGTATAATAGATATGGTAATAAGTGGATTTGTTTATTTACTTGTTATTGCGTTCTTCTTTAAATATGTACTGCCATTCTTTATAATAGTTTTCATTCTAGTTATATTATATGTATTGTTTTGGTAGTATAAAAACGTCCGCAACAAAACATGATAAACTTTAAGTGCCTGTAAATAGGCAACTGTATATTTTCATCTCTCTCTATTTCATGGAAGGCACATTCGCTAAAGGATGTGCTTTTCTTTTTGCAAACAAAAAAGCACTAGAAATTAATCTAGTGCATCTATCAAATTATCCTTGTCCATAAACTTTGCAATTCCTTTATCGGCTTGAGGTAGCCAATGAGCATAAACACTCAATACAGTACTTAAATTGTCTCCTAAGCGCTTTGCAACGTCATATAAGCTAAAATGCGAGCTTCCATCTCTTACCATATTACCTATCATATAACTTGCACATGAGTGCCTTAAATCGTGTACACGAATGATAGGTATTTGTTCTTCATTGCTTTCATTTGCAATTTTAATGGCTTCTCTCATTCTTGTTCTAACTGTTGTATTACATACGGGTATATCTATACCGAACACAAATGATTTCTCAGGAACATCCAACATTTCTTTAAATTCTCTGTATTCATCAGATAAGAACTGAGGCATTGTAATCGTCCTATAACTGTTTGGAGTTTTTGGAGTTGTGATTTTATGCAAATCTTTTGACCATGTTTTTTTAATTGCAATCGTATTGTTTTCTAAATCCACATCTTCCCATGTTAAAGCTAATGTTTCTCCAATTCGCATCCCCATATAAAATTGATTATTAAATAGAAGATGATACAAAGGATTTTCAACATAAGGAATAAATAAATTGAATTGTTCCAAGGTCCAATACTGCATTTCTGTTTTCTTTTCGTTTGGGTCTTTAACTAATTCTATCGGGGAACAAGGATTGCTTTCTAAATATCCTTTACGAACTGCAAATCGCATCATCTTATTGATTCTAGATAAATAGTTCTTTGCAGTTTCATATCCCACATTATTAATCATTAATTCCATTGCACATTCTATATCGTTTGTTGTAATGGATTTTATATTAACATCGCCAAGAGTATCAATCCATCTATTCAAAATCCTATTCTGACTTATCCAAGAACTTTGTTTGATTCTTTTCTCAGTATAAGCCGAGAAAACATCAAATAATCCTTCCAATGTAATATTCTTGTATGGGTCTTTGATATTCTCTTTAAATAGAATCTCTGCTTTTACTGCATCTTTCTTTTTTGGAAAGCCACGTTTCTTATACTGCCTATACTTTCCATTCTTCATTTTGTACGATCCATAGAAATACCACGTACCTGTTTTTTCATCTTTTTTTACTGCCATGTAATTTTCTCTCTTTCTTTAGATAACACTTAAATTTTATAAAAAACTAGTGAAAAAAGGTGAAAAATAAGGCTATTTTATGCCAATTTTATTCCATTCATATGTTATGCACTTTATATAAAGCAATTTTCTTTTTGTTGAATATTTGGCAGTGTAATCAACAATAATAGCGCAACAATCAACATCACGATCATCATTTCAAGTATTGTAAAACCATTTTTCTTTTCCATTTTTCTTTCTCCTTTTAGAATTGATTTAACATATTGAGTGGCATCATCATAATTTGATAGACAATCAAAACTAAGATGCCAATACTGATATACGAAAACATTTGAATACCCGTCGATATCTTTTTGACCGATTTTTCTAGATCGAAACTGCATTTCTTGATGTATAAATCAAAAAAGACGTGCATTTGATTGCTTGTTAAGGCATAGACCAACATCTTTTTAAATTGCGAATCAAATACTTTGATTTCTAGAAAGCTTTCTTCAAGACTCTTTCCGGTTTTTAAATCATCAAGTATTTCCAGCGATATCTTTCCTACTACACTAAAATCCATACAAGCTAATGTTTCTAATATTTCCTGTGTTGAACTATAGGACATATCTAAAGCTTGATACATACATACAAATTGCAGAGATATCATTTTCTTCATTAGATTAAATGGACACTGCATCTTATTGTTGTATTTATAAAACAATGCATAATAAAGTATCAAGTAGAATACAATCGAAAGAATGCCAAGCGCAAATGTATATTTCAATACATTGATAAACACAAATACACTTATATTTGAAATGTAGTCTTTCATTTGAACAAGGACATAGTCTGAAAAGAATAGAATCATAAAGAACGCAAAAATAAGTAAAAAGAAAGGATAGCTAATCTTTTTTAGAAGTGTTTCAAAAAAAGTATTCGAACTCTTCTCAATCTTATGGACACAAGTTATCGCATCGCTTAAGTTTAATTTTTGAGATAAAATTTTTAAGTATTTAAAATACAATTTCTTTTGATTCTGTGTAAAGACATCCACGAGACTCTTTCCTTCTTTTAAATAATTCAATATCTCTTCATCCTTTTTAAACGTCAAATGAATCAATGTATCTAATGGCAAACCTTGATTCATCAACATCGCAAATTGTTCAATTTCATCCCGATAAACTAAGACTGTCGTATTTTGCCTGGGCATCCACGATATATCCTTTTTCAATACCTTCTGTAATCTTTTTAGATAAAGTTTTAAATTCTTTTGGATACCTTCCATGTTCCAAGACATACTGTAATGTTTTTTGATCCATGATTTCATAAACACATACCTTAGAATCGCCTTTTGAATAGAGGCGTTGTGAAATAATGGCCATACAAACACTGGCCAGATCTTTCTTAGATACCCCTAGATCTTCCAGGCGACTCATACACTCCTTTCCATCTTTGGCATGAATACTTGTAAAGACAAAGTGCCCCGTTAGACTTGCTCTTAAGACCATCTTTGCGGTATAGCTGTTTCTTGTTTCCCCGATACAAATAATGTCCGGATCATGTCGCAACAATTGTTCAATGCCTACATCATAGGTAAATCCCATACTTTCATTGATCTGCAGCTGCAAATAAGAATCATCCTCGATCTCAATAGGATCTTCCAGACTAACAACTTTATGTTTCTTCGTTTTGGCAATCTCATGAAGCAAGGCATGTAGCGTAGTGGTCTTTCCACTATTGGTTGGTCCTACACTAATGACGAGGCCTTGTCTTAATGGCACAAGCGATTGAAAAAATTTCGTGTCTTCATCCCATAAAGATAGATCCTTGAGTTTGATCGCATGCATCGTATTCAACATTCTTATAACACCTGTTTGTACGTTATGATTATGTAGCATGCTGAAACGACAAAAGACTTCGTGATCATGAAGCAAGACTTTAAATTGTCCACTCTGTGGAACATATGGATTAGCTAGATCCATTCTTGAAATGAATTTGAGATACTCAAAGAATGCGGGTTGCCAAATATCTTGGTAGACATCTAACATTTCATTTTGCGTTCGAAGTTTGATTTGAAGTTTTTGATTTTGCAGGACAAAATGAATATCACTCGCCTTTTTTTCAATCGCATACGCAATGAGATCTTTTAATAAATCATCCATTTTTTATCACCCCTACTCTTATACGAAAAAAAAAGCAGAAATTCTAATAAATTTCCGCATATTTTAAACTTTCGTTCCATTTTTTCTCTTGCGATAAAGAAGTTGAGGGTCCATGACCTGGATATACTTTATAATCTTTCTCTAATTGAACCAATTTTTTTAGAGATTGTTTCATACTCGATACGGAGCCTGTAGCCAAATCCATTCTTCCAATAGAACCTTGAAACAAGACATCTCCTGTAAATAAACAATCTTCAAATTTTAATACCGTTGAACCAATAGAATGGCCTGGACAATACATAGCCTCTATGTCAAATCCTGCAATCTCATTCTTTCCTTCTAAAATGGGTTTACATGTGGCATTACATGTAACATCCATATAAAAGGCAGAAGATGAATTTAAGTCGGGATCTTGAAGAAAGTCAAATTCATTGGGATTTAAGTATACATCACAATGAAAGGCGTTCACAATCTTGTCGACACCTGAAATATGATCAAAATGTGCATGCGTTAAAACGATGGCCTCTAAACTACATTCATTTTCTTTTAAGATGGAGTCAAGATTTGGATACATATCTGCAGGATCAATTATTAAAGCATGGCTACCTTCCATCACCAAATAACAATTCGCCTGTACAGGTCCTAAGGGTTGTTGAAGTACTTTCATAGTCTAATACATAAAAAAGACCGGATAAAACGGTCTTTCTTACTTTTTCTCCTTATGTTCAGTCTGCTGATTGCATTTTGGACAATATTTTTTAACAGTCATACGTTCAGGATGTTTTTTCTTATTTCTTGTACCAATATAATTTTCTTCACCGCAAACAGAGCACTTAAATGTAATACGATCTCTCATGTTCAGTCCTCCTCACATTAGTAATTACTAGTTGATTCTAGCATAACTTACAAGTAAATTTCAAGTCATTTTCAAAATTTTAACTTGCCGGATACAATTCAAAATATTTTTTTACCACTTCTGGCATAACAGCCGTTGTACAAATATTCGGTGAAACACTTTGATCATTAACACTTGATGTTGGTGCAGAACAGGCAAATGCCATGGTTGGAGACGAACTTGGCGCAAATCCAACAAGGTTTGCGGTCGTATAGTCGCCAACTTCGGCTGTACCTGTTTTGGCCGATACTTCCACGCCAATATCCTTTAGCTCATCCCCACAATAGCCAGAAGATACACAGGCTCTAAATCCTTGTTGAACACGCTCTAGATATTGCGCATTCTTTTCAGGTAATGTCGATTTAATTTTCTTACCATAGCTTACGACCACTTCACTTGAGTTGACTTCTGTCGCATACGACATAAAGTGTGGTTCATATAGATTCCCACCAGAGGCAATGGTTGTACCATAAACAGCCAATTGAAGTGGTGAATACATGTCAAACTGCCCAATCGAATAGTTTAGTAACATACCTGGTTCAGAACCATAGCCCATATAAGAGCTCGATTCATTTGGAACATCGATACCCGTCTTATTTCCAAGGCCAAACATCGAATAATACGAACGCATTAAGTTAAGTGTCCCTTGAACGTCTGCCACAGCCAATGGTTCTTTTTCAACATAGCTTGCACCCGCTAAACGAATAGCTACATTAAACATATAAACGTTACTACTTACTTGTAGTGCAGATACATCATCAACAGGTCCATGATCTTCATACGAACCAAATTCCTGACCACCAATATTCATGACTTTATCGACAATCACTTCGCCTGGAGTTACGACATGTTCACTCTCGCCCATATAGACAGTAGCCCCTTTGATACAAGATCCTGGATTAACCAAAGACATATAGTTACCAGACGCAAAGTAGGTCAATTCCTTCGTGTCTAGATCCATTTGATAGCCAGACATCGCAAGTACCGAACCATCTTTGGAATTTAATACAGTTGTAAATAAAGATTGGAAGTTTTCACGATTTTTCGTACCACCATTCTCACTCAATGTATTCTTTAATACATTATCCAAAGTCGATTGAAGATCAATATCGATGGATAAATGAATGTCATAGCCTTTTTTTGCTTCCTGAACCACTTCTTTTTGCGCTAGACCCTTTGAATCATAGGTAATCTTGGCAATTTCTGGTGTTCCCGCTAATAAATCATTATATTGATATTCTAAGCCTGACTTACCAACACTCGCATTGTATTGATAGCCTTTTGATAGATAGTAACTCGCAAGCTCACTTGGTAATCCTTGTGTACTTGTAGTCACACTACCTAATACATCGGATAAAGATTCACCATATGGATATTCGCGTTTCCAGCCTCCAAAATCAACGTCAAAACCAGGGAATTCCGTTTTATGTTCAACAAGATAAGCGACATCATCATCACTGACATCTTCAAGTACAACATTTTCTTGACCCGTACTTTGGTTGGCCACCATTCTTTGGTAGATGACACACATCTTTAAATCGGCTTGTGTCATTTCACCAATTTGTTTCTTACCAATACGATTCATTAAGATTTGATATCTTTTACTCTCGGCATTATCACCCCATGCCCCATTCTTATATTGTTTCAATTCTTTAGCCGTCAATAAATGATTGGCGGCATATTCACTATCACTTGGTGATAAGAAGGATTTGTATGTGATATACGCTTGTTTTTTATCTTCATCCGTAAAATCTTTAGCACTGACACTGAAGACTTTTACGATACGCTTGGCATAAAGTTCATAGTCATCTTCATCAAAGTTATTCGGTGAAGTAAAAACGATATTGTGACTGACTACCGTTTTTGCCAAGATTCTTCCCTTTACATCATAAATCTGACCTCGAGGTGCCGATGTATATTGTTTGATAGAAGTATAATCTTCACGTTTTGCGGTATAGTCATTATATGAAATGATCTGTAGATAGAACAATCGTAAAAAGATGACCAAGAAACACACGGCGATTGTGACCGTTAGTATCAATATACGATTGGAAATGACTTGATCAACAGAAACATTTTGATTTGCCCTTTTCAATGTTTTTCTACTCTTTTTCAATTGGATCCCCCTTTGTACGAAACAATATATATTATACACGTTTCCAAGATGAAATGGAAAAAAAAGAAGGAATGGCGTATACTTTAGTCATGGAGGTTGTCTATGAAAAGAACAGAAACTCGTCTAGTAAAAGTAGGAAATCTTGAAATTGGACATAATAATCAAGTCATTATTCAATCTATGTGTAACATAGAGACTAAAAAGGCGGATGAAGTTGCCAAACAAATTCTAAACCTAGAAAAAATGGGATGCGAATTGATTCGTGTCAGCTGTATGGATATGGAGGATGCCAAAGCCATTAAAGACATTAAAAAACAAATCCATATTCCTCTAGTCGCTGATATTCATTTTGATTATCGTTTAGCCTTGGCATGTATTGAAGCGGGTGCCGATAAGATTCGTTTAAATCCAGGTAATATTGGAGCTAGAGAAAACGTAGAAAAAGTTGTGAAGGCATGTAAAGAAAAACACATTCCAATTCGTATTGGAATCAATGGGGGTTCTTTAGAAAAAGACATTCATGAAAAATATGGCAAGCCAACAGCCGAGGGTATGATTGAAAGTGCCAAAAGACATGTACAAATTCTAGAAGATCTAGATTTCTATGACACGGTATTATCTTTTAAATCCAGTGATCCATTGCTTTGTATTGAAGCCTATCGTTTAGCTGCCAAAACTTTTGATTACCCACTACATTTAGGTGTAACCGAAGCCGGTACTACAATGACTAGTGCCATTAAATCCAGTCTTGCGTTAGGTACTTTATTAAATGAAGGCATTGGAAATACGATTCGTATTAGTGTCAATGGTGCTCCTGAAAAAGAGATTCCCATTGTCAAAGAGTTATTAAAAGATTGTAAGTTAATTAAAAACGTGCCAAATCTAATCGCATGTCCAACGTGTGGTCGTACACAATGGGATATGGAGCCGGCCGTAAATGAAATTGAAAGCTATCTTCAAACGGTCAATAAAGAAGTGACCGTCGCCATCATGGGTTGTGCTGTCAACGGTCCTGGAGAAGCTAAACATGCCGACATTGCGATTGCGGGCGGTAAAAAAGAGGGGCTACTCATCAAGAAGGGTCAAATCATTGAAAAGATCCCACAGGAACAAATCGTAGCTCGTTTAAAGGAAGAAATTGATAAGTTTTAAAAAATCTCAGCGTAATGCTGAGATTTCTTCTTTATAAGGCGCCTTTCCATCAATAAAAGGAGTCTCTAATATTTTTGTGACATGTTCAAGCTTTGGATGATGTACAATTGAATACAATACATCAAATCCAATGTATCCTTTACCTAAGTTTTCATGACGATCCTTATGGGCACCCAAATCATTTTTAGAATCATTGATGTGCATACATAATAGATTTTCTAAGCCTAAAATGGAATCAAATTGATTTAAGACTTCATCAAAATGAGTAATATCATAACCCGCATCCCAAATATGGCATGTATCCATACAATATCCAATACGCGATTTTTTATGTACACCTAAATAGATCTGTTGAAGCTGTTCAAAAGTAAAGCCACACTCATTTCCTTTTCCAGCCATCGTTTCTAGGGCAATCTTAACATCACTTGAATCTTGGTCCAAGACTTCGTTTAAGCCATGAATGATCCATTCAATCCCTACATCCATGCCCGCTCCTACGTGGCTTCCTGGATGGAGTACAAGTGTTTTTGCACCGATTTTAGAAACTCTTTCTAATTCTGTCTTTAAAAAGTCTTGTCCAAACTGGGCTGTTTCTGGCTTTAGCGCATTGGCCAAGTTAATGATATAAGGGGCATGTACAATGACGCGATCAATTGAAAAATTGTGTTTTGCCATATAGTCTTTGGCTTCTTCAATCTTTAATTTAGAAACATCCACACGACGTGTATTGCTTGGAGGACCCGTATAGATCATACAGGCATTGGCACCATACGATAGAGCTTCTTCAATAGCGCCTTTAAAGTAATTTGGTGCTTTAAAAGAAACATGACTGCCTAAATAGATCATACGTCCATTCCTTTTTGGCGTTGTCTTTCTTTCGCACGCTCTTTTTGTTGGCGCTTAATATCCGACTTGATCATTTCACGACGCTTTCTACGTTTCATACGATCAATTTCCTGGCGTTGTCTTTTTTTATAGTTTGGTTTTACTTTCTTTTTCTTGTGAACGATTTTTTCCACTTCTTCATGGAACTCATCCTTTTTCACAGGACGCTTGTTGACATAGGGTTTTAAATCTACAAATTGTTTGTTCTTTACATCTTGATGTTCAAATTCAATACCTTGTTTAATCAAAGATTGAATTGATTTCGCATCACTTTCTTTATATAACGCAATACATTGACCATCACGAGATGCTCTTCCGGTACGTCCTGCACGGTGAATATAGAATTTTAGATCTTTAGGGAAACCACAACTAATAACGTGAGTAATTCCTTCTAAGTCAATTCCACGACTGGCAATATCACTGGCAACAATGTAGCTCTTCTTCTGACTTTGAATCATTTTAATAGCCTGCATACGCTGACGTGACTCAAGACCGGAGTGAAGTTCAACTAGATCATAGCCATGTTCACGCATCGTATTCGCAATACTTTGGGCTTCTTGTGTTGTATTCGCAAAGATCAAACATACATAGGGTTGAATACATGGAAGTACGTCTAAAATCTTTTGTTCGTAGCTCTTGTGCTTACATGGAACTAAAATGTGTTTAACATCACTTTGGAAAGCTTCTTCCTTTTTGATTTCAATAAATTCTGGATCATATAAATATTTCTTTAAGAATGGTTGTAAAGATTCTGGAATCGTAGCCGAGAAGACCATCATTTGTACTTTCTTATCCATCTTAGATAAAATTTCATCAATATCTTCTAAGAATCCAAATTCTAACGTCATATCCGCTTCATCGATGACGACAATTTTTGCGGTATCCAAACGCAAGACATTGTCTTTAATAAACATGTCTTTCATTCTTCCTGGTGTACCAATAACGATTTGTGGCTGTTTTTCCATTTGTGTCACTTTTTCCATACCACCAGTCACAAGTTTTACACGTACATTAAAGTGTTTGGCAATCTTACGACAACGATCATACAATTGGTAGGCTAGTTCTCTGGTTGGAGCTGAAATCACGGCTTGTACACAATCTTGATCAAAGTCTAGCATTTCAAAAATTGGCATAAAGAAAGCGTGTGACTTTCCAGAACCCGTACTTGAAACACCGATAATATCTCTATTTTTATTTTTACGATTTAACACCTGTTCTTGGATGGGTGTTAAGGTTTTAAAATGTTCTAAACCCATTATTTCTTGAATACGATTATTCATAATTTTTCACATCCTTTACTTTAGTATTATCCCAAAATTCTTCCCATTTTACAAATACAAATAATTAGGGCATAATGTATATATGAAAACACAAAACATCATTACAGTCAAGCCTCAGGGCTATTGCGGCGGGGTTTTAAAAGCCATTGAAGTCGCAAAGAAAACACGAATTCAATATCCATATCAAAAGATTACGATATTAGGTAATCTTGTGCACAATCAATATGTTAAAAAGGCTCTTCAATATTATTCGATTGATACGATTGAAGATAAGACAAAGACAAGAGTGGAATTACTCGATGAAATCCATGAAGGTATCGTGATCTTTACCGCGCATGGTGTCAGTCCGAAAGTCTATGAAAAGGCCAAAGAAAAGGGACTCGTCTTAGTGGATGCGAGTTGTCCGTTTGTACTTCAAACCCAAAGAATCGTGAAACAATATCTAGATGAAGACTATACCATTTTCTATATTGGTAAAAATAAACATCCTGAAGCCGAATCCATTTATACAATGAGTGAACATGTCTATTTGATTGAGCCACATAAAGAAATTCCAGATATAAGTACATCCAAAATCTTTGTGACCAATCAAACGACGATGTCCATCTATGAATTAAAGGATACTTTTGATAAAATCAAAAAGTTATATCCTTCAGCCATCTTCCATGATGAAATCTGTAACGCCACACGTGTTCGACAACAAGCTATCTTAGATTTAAAAGGTGTTGATTGTTTGATCGTAGTGGGAGATCCTACAAGTAATAACTCCCAAAAGCTTGTCGATATTGGAAAGCAGGCTGGAATCCAACATGTCTTCTCGATTCAAACGGTTGAAGATATTGATAAGAAAGATTTTGAGATGTATACATCGATTGCGATTACCAGTGGTGCAAGTACCCCAACGTATTTAACGAATCAAGTAAAGGATTATTTATCTTTGGATATTGAAAAACCAAAAATCCGTATTCAGGACATTCTCTGAGTACGGATTTCTTTTATATATTCAATTTTTTCAAGAAATTCAGGTTTATTGACTTTAGATAAAATATTTTTGTATTTATTCTCTTCAAAATCTAAATACGATGCATACGTTTCATCCATCTGCATATTTACACCATAGTAAAGTTCAGAATTAGAAACTTCTTGTTTCGTATCTGCACAAACACAATCTAGAATTGGATAGTAGTGTCCATGATCATAGATCATTTTTTCGCGTACGATATGAATGTGATGTTCGTGTAAATACTCTCTTAAGGCATAATCATCTTTATGACTGGATAATAAAAGGCGTAAACCAGGATACAAATTTCCTTTTGATAGGATATCGATAATCAGTTTTCCTCCCATGCCACAAATAATGATTTGGTCTACATCGCTTTCTAAACCTTGAATGCCATCTAATAATCGACAAGATACTAAATCGGATAAGTGATTATCAACGATTGTTTTCTTGGCATTATTTAATGGGCCTTGGGCTACATCACAGGCATAACCCTTTTTAGATTGATGATTCAGGATGGCGTTGCAGACAACGTAGGCATGATCACAGCCAATGTCCGCAATGCACTCTCCATTCACCCATTCTAATATTTCTTGAATACGAGAAGAACAAGGTATCATTATTTTACGAAATCTCTTAAACGCTTGCAGCGATTTGGATTTTTCAATTTACGTAATGCCTTCGCTTCGATCTGACGAATACGTTCACGTGTTACGTTGAATTCTTTACCAACTTCTTCAAGTGTACGTGTTCTTCCATCTAACAAGCCAAAACGCAAACGCAATACTTTTTCTTCACGTTCTGTAAGTCCTTGTAGAACGGCATTGATTTCATCTTTTAATAATTGATTGTTTGTGTAATCATCTGGAGATAATGTATCTTTATCTTCAATGAAGTCACCTAAGTGAGAGTCATCTTCTTCACCGATTGGTGTTTCTAGACTGACTGGATCTAAGGCAATCTTCTGAATTTCACGAACTTTTTCAGCCGAGATGTTTTCCATCTTTTCAGCAATTTCTTCTGGCAATGGGTCACGACCTAAGTCTTGTACCAATTGACGTTGAATACGTGTTAATTTATTGATAGTTTCAACCATATGAACGGGAATACGAATGGTACGTGCCTGGTCAGCGATCGCACGAGTGATCGATTGACGAATCCACCATGTCGCATATGTTGAGAATTTGAATCCTTTTGTGTAGTCAAATTTTTCAACGGCTTTGATTAGACCACAGTTTCCTTCTTGAATCAAATCCAAGAACAACATGCCACGTCCTACATATTTTTTAGCGATAGAAACAACCAAACGAAGGTTTGAAGAAATCAATGTTTGTTTGGCTTGTTCACCATCCGCAATGACTTTTGCGAGTTTCTTTTTCTCTTCATCACTTAAATCTGGCTTTTTCATCGCTTCTTTGGCTTCTTCTCCTTCTTGGATCTGACGCGCAATGATTGGCTCTTCTTTTGGATCCAACAATGGGATTTGACCAATTTCTTTTAGATACATTTTAACAGGGTCATTGATTTTGGCATGAGATGCATTGGCGAATGTTTTTTCCAATTGAGAAATTTCTTCCGCAATTGAATCTTCTTCGTCTAAATCCTCATCACTTAGATCATCGTCTAAGACTTCATCCTCATCTAATTCTTCCCCATCGATAAATTCGATTAAGTTTTCATCGATCCAGTTATATAGATCGTCCATTGTATCATCATCTAAATTTAAAGTACTTACCGCATCTAAGAATTGTTTTTGGGAAACATCGGCATTTTCTTCTTTACTCTTTAGTAAGAATTCTTTTGCCTCTTCTAAGCTTGTAAACTTTAATTTTTCATTTGCCATACTTTCATCCTTCCTTTCGATGTAAGATTTCATTTCGTTGAATAATTAATTCCTGTTTTTTACTAGCCAAGGAAATCTTTAACATCGGATCTTGCACATTCTTGATCTGATCATTGAGATTGTCAATTTGGGCTTGTAAAGTACATTCTTTGATCTTCATTAAACTATCGTTAAAGAAGTCTTCATTATATCCATCAACATGAAATGGATTTTCCATTAGGCTTACTAACAAATTACGGACATCTTCTTTTTCAATGTAGCTCATGAGTACATCAAAATCGATGTGGTCCATATTTCGATACATGTCGTAACAATATAATGACAATTCTTCGCAGACTGGATCTTGGAAAAAACCAATCTGATCTTTGAATTGATCGGCCGCAAGTTTACTGTTTAGAATCATCCATAAAACACCGTGTTCGGCAAGTGTTCTTCCATTTTTTAATGGCTCTATATTTCGAACCACAGCCGCATTATTTCTGGATTCTTTTTTGGATACCGAAATATTTTGATTTTGATGTGATAAATCAAATCCGGTCAAATCTTTGATACGAGAATAATAATCGGCCTTTTCAAAGTCGGTGCATGTTCTTTCAATGAAAGACTGCATTTCCGATGTGAATTTTTTCTTATCCTCGTAATTGTCTAAATCATATTGGTTCGGTAAATAATCCAATAAAAATTCTACAAATGAAACAGTTTTATGAACGGATAAATAGAGTTCATCTTTTCCGAGTTCATTAAAGATTTCATCGGGATCTTTACCGGTTGTATTTTTTACTATGGAAAAGTTCAATCCGTAATCGACGGCTAACTTTCCAAACTTATAGGTTGCTGCTTTACCAGCTTTATCCCCATCATAACAGACAACCAAAGGAACGTTTAAGCGTTTTAATAACGCCATTTGTTCTTTTGTACAAGCCGTTCCTAAACAGGCAATACTTTCATGAATATCGGCCTTTTCAAAGGCAATAACATCCATAGCCCCTTCGACTAATATGCATCGCTTGTTCTTTTTTGCGAACTCTTTGGCTCTATGATAATTAAAAATCAAATTGCCCTTATGATAGATCTTTGTTTCAGAAGTATTGATATATTTGGCTACATCCTTATCTTCATTTAGGCGCCTGGCCGTAAATCCAACGGGATTTCCATTTTCATCATGAATGGGAATCATCAATCGATTGTCGAATACGGCATAGGTATTTAGATCGTGAGTACGAATTAAACCTGTATCTGTTAGTATTTGTTCGTTAAAACCTTTTGCCTTGAGATACTTCACACTACGACTCGATTCAGGTGCATACCCAATCTCAAATCTTTTTATAATATCTTCATTTATTTTTCTTTGACTTAAATACCTTTTTACACTTTCGCCATTTTCACTCTCTAACTCAAATGTTAAAAAGCGAATATACGATTGAATGCAGTCATATAAAGGCTGATTTTGATCAACCTTAGGTTGAAACTGAGACTTATCCATATGTAGTGGATAATGTATCAGTTCAGCAACCTTACAAACGGCTTCTAGAAAAGAAATGTTTTCAATTTTTTGAACGAATGTGAAGACATTTCCTCCTGTACCGCATACGAAACATTTAAATATTTGTTTATCGGTTGAAATTGATAAACTCGGATCGTGATCATCATGAAATGGACAAATGGCTTTATAATTTTTGCCTTGTTTTTCTAATGTGATATAACGGGACATCACATCAACAATATCGGCCTGCTGACGAATGGCCTTTATATCCTCTTCTGATATCCAGCTCATTAAAATTCAATTCTTTTTTCAATATATGAAACAAGGTCATCTAAAGCGATACGTTCTTGTTGCATAGTATCACGATCTCTGACAGTTACACATCCATCGTTAGCTGTTTCAAAGTCAACGGTTACACAGAATGGTGTACCAATCGCATCTTGACGACGGTAACGTTTACCAATGCTTTGAGCATCATCATAGGTTACGCTAAAGTGTTTAGCTAATTTAGCGAATACTTCATCACCTTGATCCGATAATTTCTTACTTAGTGGAAGTACAGCTACTTTATATGGAGCTAATGCTGGGTGTAATTTTAAAACGACACGAGAATCATTTTCCAATTGTTCTTCTTGGTAAGCTTCACACATCACTGCCAACATCAAACGTTCAACACCGACACTTGGTTCGATAACGTATGGAATGTATTTTTCGTTAGCTTCTTGATCAAAGTATTCTAAGTTTTGTTTAGAAGTTGTCTGGTGTGCTTTTAAGTCAAAGTCAGTACGGTCTGCGATACCCCATAATTCACCCCATCCGATAGGTTCAGAGAAGTGGTATTCGATATCACTTGTACCATTTGAGTAGTGTGCTAATTCTTCAGGATCATGTGCACGTAAACGAACGTTTTCTTCGTTGATACCTAAGTCTTTTAAGAATTGAACACAGTTTTTACAATAGTATTCAAACCAATCTAAATCTGTACCTGGTTTACAGAAGAATTCCAATTCCATCTGTTCGAATTCACGCGTACGGAAAATGAAGTTTCCTGGTGTGATTTCGTTACGGAAACTCTTACCAATCTGTCCAATACCGAAAGGTAATTTTTTACGCATTGTTCTTTGTACGTTTTTAAAGTTGACAAAGATACCCTGTGCTGTTTCTGGACGCAAGTAGATTGTACTCTTCGCATCTTCCAATACACCTTGGAATGTTTTGAACATCAAGTTAAATTGACGAATGTTTGTGAAGTTTTTAGCGCCACATTTTGGACATGTGATTTCATGTTCAGCGATATATTTTTCCATATCTTCATTAGACATACCACCACAGTTTACTGTGTGATTACTTGCTTCTTCAATCAATTGATCCGCTCTAAAACGGCTCTTACATTCTTTACAATCCATTAATGGATCACTGAATCCTCCAACGTGACCACTGGCAACCCAAACATTTGGGTTCATTAAGATTGCACTTTGCAAACCTACATTGTGTTCACTTTCCTGGATGAAACGTTTCCACCATGCATTTTTAATATTGTTCTTTAATTCAATGCCTAAAGGACCAAAATCCCAAGTATTTGCCAAACCACCATAAATTTCTGAACCTTGGTAAACAAATCCAGAGGTTTTCATGTGATTTACTACATCATTGAATGTCTTTTCGTTCATGTTATTTACCTCATTTCTTTCATGTATACAGACAAAAGGATACACTTTCATATTATATCCCATTTATCAACAAATTTCTAGACTAAATCCAAAGACAGGCATAAAGAAAAACCATGATTTCTCATGGCATGTTTTTAATCGCCAACTATAGCATGGCCTCTCTCGTTTTTAATCGCCCACTTAAGCAGGGCCTCTCTTTTTTCTTTTTGCCCACTATAGCAGGGTCTCTCTCGTTTTCATACATAGTATACCACAAAACTGTTATGAAGTGACCTTTGTCAAGACAAAATTACACTCATATTTCATAAATATTCAGTTTTAGATTGATGAC